>DAINRN010000539.1:0-2817 GCA_036741815.1 Acidobacteriota bacterium | reverse complement strand
GCAGCAACGGCTACCCGCCGGACCTGGAGACGCTCGTCGAAGGGGTGGTCCAGGTGGGCCGCGCGGACGGCCTGAAGCTCAAGTTCCTGCGCCGCATCCCCCTCGACCCCATGACCGGGGACGCCGAGTGGGGCATGCGGTGCTACCAGGACGAGGCCACCAGCGACTCCTGGTGCGGCCAGAACGTCTGGGACGTCTTCACCAAGAGCCAGGGCAAGGCCCTGGACGGCACGCGGTACAAGGAATGGTGAGGAGCGCGGTGCTGAAGGCGCGCGGCGGCGAGCGGGGGTTCACGCTCCTGGAGCTGATCACGGTCGTGTCCCTGATCGCGATCCTGACCGCCATCGCCCTGCCCAACTACAAGGCCGCCATCATCCAGGCCAGGGAGGCGGTGCTGCGCGAGGACCTTTTCCAGTTCAGGGACCGCATCGATCAGTACTACGCCGACAAGGGCAAATACCCCGAGTCGCTGGAGGCCCTGCTGGAGCAGGGGTACCTCCGGGCCATCCCGGCCGACCCCATGACCGGCGCCGCGGACTGGACCGTCGTCCCCGCGGAGCCCGATCCCGACGACCCGGACCTGACCGGCATCTACGACGTCAAGAGCTCCTCCGGCGGCACCTCCGCCAGCGGGACGCCCTACAGCGAATGGTGAAGAACCGGCGGGCCCTGTACGGGGCGGTCGCGGGCGTGGTGGTGGCGCTCACGGCGTGGGCCCTCACCCGCGGCGATCGCGGGGGCGCGGTCTCGCTGTCCCTGCCGGGCGCCACCCGCGCGCCCAAGGCCGCGGACGGGGAGATGCCCCGCATCGGCCTCGACCGTCTCCTGAAGCCGCACGGGGGGATCGAGCTCGGCAAGCGCGACATCTTCGACTTCGGGCCGCCGCCCCCCACGCCGAAGCCGCCCCCACCGCCGCCCACGACGATGCCCAGCCCGCCATCGGAAGAGGAGCTGGCGGCGCGGGCGGCGGCCGCGGCCCCGCCCATCACCATGAAGTACATCGGCACCCTGGAGGACGACGCGAGGGGCGTCAAGGTGGCGGTTCTCCTCAACGAACGCAAGGAGGTCCTGACGGGCGGCGTGGGCGAGGTGGTGGCCAACCGCTTCCGCATCGTCAGCATCGGTCTGGAGTCCGTCGACCTCCAGGACATGGGCTCCAACCGGATGCAGCGCATCCCGCTGAAGGGGAACTGAACAGATGATCCAGTCGGGACGGAAGGGTCTCGTGCTGGCGGCCGTGCTGGCCGCCGCCCTCGCGTCGGAGGGCTGCGCGGCCAAGTGGGCCTACCGCAAGGGGAAGCAGGAGGCGGAGAACGGCAACTGGGACCTGGCCGTGGCCCGCTTCACCAAGGCCCTGAACAAGGACCCGAACAACATCGGCTACAAGATCGCGCTCGAGCGGGCCAAGATCCAGGCCAGCCGGTACCACCACGACGAGGGCAAGAAGTACCTCGCCGCGTCACAGCTGGAGAGGGCGGCGGACGAGTTCGACATCGCGAGCAAGTACGACCCCAGCAACAAGTCCATCCTCGACGATCTGATCCTGGTCAAGGCGCGGATCCGGAGGAAGGAGGAGGAGAAGGAGCGCCTCGCCGACTTCGAGACCATGAAGGAGCGCGCCGAAGGCGCTTACGCCCCTGTGCCCACGCTCTCTCCGCGCAGCACCGCCCCCATCACCCTGCGCTTCACCGAGGTGGGCCTGGAGAAGATCTTCGAGTCCCTGGGGAAGGTGTCGGGGGTCAACATCCTCTTCGACGAGGGGTTCCGCGACAAGAAGGCGAGCGTGAACCTCACGAACGTGAGCTTCGAGGAGGCCCTGGACCGCATCGCCTTCGTGAACCGCCTCTTCTACAAGGTCCTCGACCAGAACACGGTCATCGTCGTCCCCGACTCCGCGGCCAACCGGCGCAAGTACGAGGAGGTCCTGGTGCGGACCTTCTACATCCAGAACGCCGAGCTCAAGGAGGTGGAGACGGTCATGAAGACCGTTGTGGGACCCACGGCCAAGGTGAGCTCCAATCCCACGCTGGGCGCGATCACGATCATCGGGACCGTGGACGAGCTGGCCCTGGCCCGGCGGATCGTGGACACCAACGACAAGTCCCGGGGCGAGGTCCTCGTCGAGCTGGAGATCCTGGAGGTGAACCGGAACCGGTTGAAGCAGTGGGGGATCGAGCTGTCCAACTACTCCGCGGGCATCACCTTCTCGCCCACGGGCGCGGAAGGGGAGCTGGACGGCGGCTTCACCAACGTGCGCGCCCATCTCCTGTCGTCGCTGAACCTGGCGGACTTCGTGGTGCAGATCCCCTCGAGCATCCTCGTCCGCTTCCTGCAGACCGAGGCCAACGTCCGCATCCTCGCCTCGCCCCGGCTGCGGGCGGCGGAGGGGAAGAAGACGACGCTGCGCATCGGGACGGAGGTTCCCGTCCCGGTCACGACGTTCCAGACGACGTCGTCGATCCCTGGCCAGGGCGCCTTCAGCCCCGCGACCTCGTTCCAGTACCGCAACGTCGGCGTGAACCTTGAGCTGACGCCCAAGGTGCATGCCAGCGGCGAGATCACCCTCGAGATGGCGGCCGAGTTCAGCCTGCTCGGCCCCACGGCGGTGCTGGCCGGGCAGGAGCTGCCCACCTTCCTCACCCGGAACATGAACGGGACCCTGCGCTTCAACGACGGGGAGACGAGCCTGGTGGGCGGGCTCATCACCCGACGGGAGACGAGCGCCTTCGTGGGCATCATCGGCCTGCAGAGCATCCCGCTGCTGAACAAGCTGGGCAGCAACCGCAAGGAGAAGGAGGAGACCGAGATCCTCATCTC
>DAINRN010000538.1:0-2822 GCA_036741815.1 Acidobacteriota bacterium | reverse complement strand
AAGGCCGTATTCACGCTCTTCGAGCCCGCCGAGGGCTTCGCCACCAGCCGTGACCTGGCCCTGCGGTCCATCGCGGACTCGGCCAACGACCCCTGGGACGGCCGGGGCTCGCGGGAGGGCTCGTTCATGGAGCTGCTGGTCCGCCGCTTCCCACGCTTCACGGTCCAGGACCTGACCCCCGTCCTCGATCGGTTGCGCCTCGTCAAGAGCCCGCGGGAGATCGCGCTCATCAAGAGGGCCACCCGCCTGGCGGGCCTGGCCATCGAGGAGGCCATGCGGTCCACGGTGCCCGGGACGTGGGAGCACGAGCTGGACGCGGTGGCCAAGTTCGTCTACTACCGCAACGGCGCCCAGGGCGAGGCCTACTACTCGCTGATCGCCAGCGCGGGCAACGCCTGGTACCCGCACTACAACGCCGGCAAGCGGCAGATGAAGGACGGTGAGCTGCTGCTGTTCGACTTCGCGCCCGACGTCGGCTACTACATGAGCGACATCACGAGGATGTTCCCCGTGAACGGCCGCTTCAGCCCCTGGCAGCGGGAGCTGTACGGCTTCTACCTGGCCTGCTATCGCGCGATCCTGAAGGCCATCCGCCCCGGGCCGACCCCGGAGGCCGTCGTACAGGAGGCCGCGGCCGAGATGGAGCGCCTGCTTTCGGCCACGCGGTTCTCTAAGCCGGAGTACGAGCGCGCCGCCCGAGAGTTCGTGACCACCTACAAGGGGCCGCCTGCGGAGGGGCCGTACCGGCTGGGCCACTGGGTGGGAATGGCGACCCACGACGTGGGCGAGTATGGCGGCCCCCTCCAGCCGGGCATGGTCTTCACCATCGAGCCCGCGCTGCGCGTCCCGGAGGAGCAGGTCTACGTCCGGCTGGAGGACCTGATCGTGATCAACGAGTCCGGGGCAGAGGTCGTGTCGGACTGGCTGCCCATGGACATCGAGGGCATCGAGCGGATGATGAAGGACGAGGGCATGCTGCAACGGTACCCGCGGGACGTGGAGGGGACGCGCTGACGTCTTCGTACTCGCCCCGGGGGCTTGCTACGGTCCTACTCGCGTTCGTCCTCCTCGGCCTCGCGGCCTGGTCCATCTGGTGGATGACCGGCATGCCCGGCCGCTCCCACTCCGAGCCGCCGCCGCCGCTCTCCGCGGAAGAGGGCGAGCGCAGAGGCCGCCTCGAGGGCCACGTGCGCGCGCTTGCCGGCCGGATCGGCGAGCGCAACGTCTTCCAGCCTGCGCACCTCGCCGCCGCGGCGCATTACCTGGAGGATCAGCTCGCCGGGTACGGCCATGCGGTGACGCGCGAGGACTTCCGGACGGGCGAGCTCGTCGTGCGCAACCTGGTCGTGGAGCGGCGTGGGTCGGCGAAGTCCGAGGAGATCGTGGTGGTCGGCGCCCACTACGACTCGGTGATGGGGTCGCCCGGTGCGAACGACAATGCCAGCGGCGCATCCGCGCTGCTGGAGATCGCCCGCGCGCTCGTCCAGCAGCAACCGGCGCGGACGGTGCGCTGCGTCTTCTTCGTGAACGAGGAGCCGCCCTTCTACCTGACGGGCGAGATGGGTAGCCTCGTACACGCCCGCGGCGCCCGGCAGCGCGGCGAGAACGTGGTGGCGATGCTCTCGATCGAGACCATCGGCTACTACACGAACGCGAAGGGCAGCCAGCACTATCCCTTCCCCTTCGGCCTGCTCTATCCCAGCACCGGCGACTTCGTCGGGTTCGTCGGCAACCTCGGCTCCCGAGCCCTGGTGCGGAAGGCGGTGGCCTCGTTCCGAGGGAGCACCGCCTTCCCCTCCGAGGGCGTGGCCGCCCCGGGATCGATACCCGGGATCGGCTGGTCGGACCATTGGTCGTTCTGGCAGCAGGGATACCCGGCGGTGATGGTCACCGACACCGCGCTCTTTCGCTACGGCCCCTACCACACGGGCGATGACACGCCGGACAAGGTGGGCTACGACCGGCTGGCAGCGGTGGTGGCCGGACTGCGGCGGGTGGTGACGGACCTGGCGGAGGGCGCCGATCCTTGACCCCCGTCCGCGATAGGAGTACAACAACCAGGTGAGCGCGGCCCTGCTCTTCTGTCGCTGTTGTCGGCCCGGGTCCATCCCGGCCGGCGCGGCGCCGCGTCCACTCGCGATGATCTAGGCCGCTCGCGAAAGACAGCGCTTCAAAGGCCCGGGAGGCAGAGCCCCCGGGCCTTCGTGTTTTCGGAGGAGACATGGCGAGCTTCAAGGAGCTGATCCGGCAGGTGAGGTCGGAGGTGCGCGAGGCCACGGTGGAGGAGGCCGAAGCGCTCACCGCCCGCGGGGCGGCGGTCGTCGACGTCCGCGAGGCCGACGAGTGGGAGAAGGGCCACGTACCAGGGGCGATCTTCATCCCCCGCGGCTTCCTGGAGCTGCGCATCGAGGAGAAGGTGCCGGACAAGACGCGGCCCGTCGTCGTCTACTGTGCCGGCGGGACCCGTAGCGCGCTCGGCGCGAAGGCTCTCCAGGAGCTCGGGTACGAAGACGTGACCTCGCTCCAGGGCGGCTTCACGCGCTGGCGCGAGGCGGGCCGGCCGGTGGTGGTCCCCCGCGTGCTGAGCGCCGGGCAGAAGGAGCGCTACAGCCGGCACCTGCGCATCCCCGAGGTGGGGGAGGCCGGCCAGGCGCGGCTGCTCGACGCCAAGGTCCTTCTCGTGGGCGCGGGTGGCCTGGGCTGCCCCGCGGGCCTGTACATGGCGGCGGCGGGGGTGGGGACCCTGGGGATCGCGGACTTCGACGTGGTGGACCTGAGCAACCTGCAGCGGCAGGTGCTGCACGCCACGGCCAGCGTGGGGC
>DAINRN010000537.1:1415-2825 GCA_036741815.1 Acidobacteriota bacterium | reverse complement strand
GCTCCATTGCCCGGTGAGTATAGCCACGAGTATAGCCAGAAGGTCTAGCTTGACTTTTGCCAATTGGCGTTCCATTCTCTCGCGGGCCCGCACCTTTAGGTAGCGGGGCCTGAGGAGGAACTTGATGCGTCGAATCGTCCCCCTGGCGGTGGCGCTGACCCTCGTCCTCTCGGCGAGGACGTCCTCCGCCCAGAACGCCGGGCTATCGGGCTTCCTCCTCCGGTTCTTCGCGCCGAGCAATCCCGTCATCCTGGCCAACACGGGACACGCCGCGCACTTCGGATCGCAGCCCGGGGCGCAGGCCACGCTGACCCAGCTCAACCGCAGCGTCGCCGCCCAGCTGGCCACCTTCCCCCTCGGATCCTCCTCGGGCGGCTTCACCTACACCTTCGATCCCGAGCTGGGCGTCTTCAACCGCAGCACGGACTCCTTCGGCCCCATCTTCGCCGAGCGGGCCCTGACCGCGGGCAAGGGCAAGTTCAGCTTCGGTGCCAACGCCACCCACACCACGTTCGACTCCTTCGAGGGCGAGAGCCTCCGCGACGGCGACATCACGCTCTACCTCACCCACGCGGACCTCAACCGCGACGGCGGCCACCTCGATTTCTTCTTCGAGGGCGACACCATCCGCACCAACCTGTTCCTGGACATCGAGGCGGACACCGCCGCCTTCTTCGCCAACTACGGCGTGACCGACCGGCTCGACGTGGGCGTCGCTGTTCCCTACCTGCGCATCAAGATGGACGCCCGCCTCCACGAGCACATCGAGAAGTTCTCCACCGGGGCCGACCCGTTCGTCTTCCACATCTTCCAGAACGGGACGGACGACAACGTCATCGTGGACCACGACGAGGCCGAAGGGCTGGGGGACCTGGTGCTGCGGGCCAAGTACCGCTTCAAGGCCGTCGAGGGAGGCGGCCTGGCCGCCGGCCTCGACCTCCGGCTGCCCACGGCCGACGAGACGGAGCTGCTCGGCTCCGGCGCCACCCAGGCCAAGCTGTACCTGATCGCCTCCGGATCGGGCAAGAGGATCTCGCCCCACGTCAACCTCGGCTACACGTTCTCGAAGGGCGGCTCGGCCGTCACCGGCGAGCTCCCCGACGAGATCAACTACACCGTGGGCTTCGACGCCGCGATCCTCCGCCGGGTAACGTTCGCGGCCGACATCATCGGCCGCACCCTCATCGACTTCGACCGCATCGTCAAGGTGGAGAAGGAGTGGGAGTTCACCCACGGCTTCAACGGCCCCATCCAGACCACCACCATCACGGACTACGTGGCGCAGACCGACAACGTCAACATCCTGGTGGGGGCGGTGGGGCTGAAGATCAACCCCTTCGGGCGCCTGCTGCTCTCCGGGAACGTCCTGCTCTCCCAGGGCAAGCGCGGCCTGCAGGACTACGTGACGCC
>DAINRN010000537.1:0-1315 GCA_036741815.1 Acidobacteriota bacterium | reverse complement strand
TGAGCTACTGCCCAATCGCCCGGATCGTCCACCCGTTCGCGCTCTTCGTCAGCGTGAACGTCTGGTGGAGGCTCACCGCCTTGCCGTTCACGGTGTCGTTGCGCGAGGCGTGCACCGTGGCCTGGCTGCCGTCGATCAGCACCGAGCTGATCGAGATGTTGACCCGCCAGTCCTTGATGTTCGCGAAGGAGGCGCGCAGCTTGTCCTCCTCGGCCCCGGAGAGGTTGGGCTTGATGCTGCGGAAGAGCGCCAGGTCCTTGCTCTGCAGGGCGCGGCCGTATTCGGCGATCACCCTGCGCACCGCAGGCTCCTCGCTCGCGGGCTGGGTGGCGGGCGGCAGCGTGGCCGGGGGCATGGTGGCGGGGGCCTGAGTGGTGGGGGGCACGGTCGGCGGCGGGACGGTGGTGGGCGGCAGGGTCGCCGGCGTCGTGTGCGGGGGCATCGTGGCAGGCATGGTCGCCGGCGGCCGGTTGTTGTCGACCTGCCGCTGGAGGGCCGAGGCCCGGGCGCGCTCGTAACCGTCGCGCGACTCCAGGAACTTCTGGGCGGAGGCCATGAACTGGTTCTTCAGGAACAGCTCCTCCGCTTGCCTCCCCAGTGCCAGCGCCGAGGCGGAATCGGACAGGCTGGCCTTGGCCCGTTCCGCCGCCGTCGCCGCGGAGCGCATCTCCCTGCGCGCCTGCTCGGCCTGGTCCTTGAAGCGGCTGTTGAGCTGTGAGGACAGCTCCGCTGCCACCGGATGGTTGGGGTCGATCTCCAGGACCCGGGAGATCGCGCGCGCCGCCTTCTCGGTGTCGCCCGCCTGCACGGCCGCCCGCGCCTCGTCGGCGGCGGCGTCCAGGGCGGCCAGCGTGTTGCGCGCCTTGTCGCGGACCTGGGCGGCGTCGGCACTGCTCGGGTCCAGCTTGATGACCCTATCCGCCTGGTCCATCGCGCCCTTGTAGTCCTTGAGCTCGAGGTTCTTCCGGGCCACCTCCACCATCTGGTCGAGGAGCATCCGGGTCTGCGCGGAGTCGGCCTTGCCCGGGCCGGTGTCCCCGCCGTCGGTCTTCGTGGGCGGCCGCAGGTAGACGGCAGCCGCGATGGCGATGGCCACCACCGCCACCGCCCCGCCGATGTAGATCGGCATCCGCGAGGGGGCCTCCGCCATCGGCCGCGGGACGGGAGGACGGGACATCGGACGGCGCGCCCCGCTCCGCATGGCCGGCGGGTTCGACCCCAGGCGCGGTGGCGAGGTCTTGCTGGGCACGGCGGTCTTGCCGAATTTGGACGACGTGGCCGGCTTCAGCGCCGAGCTGCCGCTCACGCGGCCCGC
>DAINRN010000536.1:391-2832 GCA_036741815.1 Acidobacteriota bacterium | reverse complement strand
TATCGCCGCTACGAGGCCCGCGCGCCTCTGCGCGCGCTGCGCTTCTGGCCCATCACCCGCGAGGGCCTGCGGCTCGTCCTCGTGCGGCGCTGGTTCCTGGCCCTGCTCGCCGCCGCCTGGGTGCCGTTCCTCGTCCAGGTCATCCGCGTCTACATCGTGACCCGCTTCCCGGAGGCCAGCCGCATCCTGCCCGTGGACGGGCGCCTCTTCGGCGAGCTCCTTTCGTGGCAGGCCGCCTTCACGATGTTCGTCGCGATCTTCGGGGGCGCGGGCCTCGTGGCCAACGACCTGCGCACGGGGGCCATCCTCGTGTACCTCTCGCGGCCCCTGACCCGCCGCGACTACGTCTTCGGAAAGCTGGGCGTACTCCTGGCGCTGAACCTGGCCGTGACGCTCGCGCCGGCGCTCGCGCTCTACGCGGTGTCCCTGGCCCTCGCCCCCGAGTTCTTCTGGAAGTGGAGCCTGGCCTGGATCGGGCCCGCGATCGTGGCCCAGTCGCTCGCCATCGCGCTCGTGATGGGCCTGCTGGTCCTGGCCGTCTCCGCGCTCTCGCGCAGCGCGCGCGTGGCGGGCCTCGGCTTCTTCAGCCTGCTCATCGGCCTCGACGTGGCCCGGGGGATCCTCTACGCCTTCTACCGTCGTCCCGAGCTGCTGTCTCTGCAGGGGGACCTGCGCTCGCTGGGCGTCGCGCTCTTCGACCTGGGCGAGCGCGCGGTGACGCTGCCCTGGCCGTACCCCACGGCCGTGCTGGCGGCGGTCTGCGCCGGCTGCGCGCTGGTCCTCCGGTCCCGCGTGCGGGCGGTGGAGATCGTGCGGTGAGCGCCGGCCTGGAATTCGTGCGCGCCTCGCGCTGGTACGGGCAGGTGATCGCCCTCAACGACGTGACCACCACCATCGCCCCCGGCGTCACCGGTCTCCTCGGCCCCAACGGAGCGGGCAAGTCCACGTTCCTGAAGCTGCTGGCGGGCCAGCTCCGGCCCAGCCAGGGCGAGGTGCGGGTGCTCGGCCTCCCCGCGTGGGGATCGCCCGAGCTGTTCCATCGCGTGGGGCTGTGCCCGGAGACCGACGCCTTCTGGGAGAGCCTGACGGGGACGCAGTTCGTCACCGCGCTGCTGCGCCTGACCGGCTACGACGAGACGGAGTGCCGGGCGCGCGCCGAGGCCGCCCTCGCGCAGATGGACCTCCTGGAGGCCAGGGACCGCAAGATCGGCGGCTACAGCAAGGGCATGCGGCAGCGGGTGAAGCTGGCCCAGGCCCTGGCCCACGACCCCGACGTGCTGCTCCTCGACGAGCCGGTGTCGGGGATGGACCCCGTCAACCGCCGGCGCGTGATCGACCTCGTCAAGCGGCTGGGGCGCGAAGGCAAGACGGTGGTCGTCTCCAGCCACATCCTCCACGAGGTCGAGGCCATGACCCGGCGCGTCCTGCTCATCCACAACGGGCGCATCCTCGCCGAGGGCGACGTCCGGGAGATCCGCGACCTGATGGACGAGCATCCCCACACCGTGTCGCTGCGCGCGCGGGACCCGCGAGCCCTGGCCGGCCGGGTGGTGGGCGCCCCGCACGTCCTCTCGCTGAGCTTCGACGGCAGCGGGGAGTGGCTGACCGTGCAGACGGCGCGCCCGGACGAGTTCTACGGCGGCCTCCACGAGGCGGCGGTGGAAGCCGGGGTCACCGAGATGTACTCGCCCGACGAGGACCTGGAGTCGGTCTTCAAGTACCTGGTGGCGCGGTGAGGGACACCTCCCGGCCGCTTCCTTTCGCGCGCGCCGTGGGCGGCGTCTTCGACCTCGCCCTCGAGGGCATGGTCTGGAGCCGGCGCAGCCTCCTCATGGCGGCCCTCCTGGGCCTTCCCGTGGCGTTCGGGATCCTCTACCGCGCGGTCCTGGCGGCCAAGCTCCCGACCCAGGTCACCGCGGACGACCTGTACGGTGTCATCGTCACCGTGTACATCCGCTTCCTGGTCCCGCTGGCCGCGCTTTTCTACGCCACCGCGCTCATCGCCGACGAGGTCGAAGGCAAGACGCTCACCTACCTTCTCACCCGCCCCGTCCAGCGGGCCGCGATCCTGACGGGGAAGTTTGCGGCCTGCCTGGCCACCACGCTCGCCCTCGCCCTCCCGTCCCTGGTGGTGACGTTCTTCCTGCTCGTCACCGCGCGCGGATGGGGGGCCGTGGGCGCGGCCGTCCCCGACCTCTTCCGCGACATGGGCGTGGTCGCGCTGGCCCTGCTGGCCTACGGCGCCCTCTTCGCTCTCCTGGGCGTGCTGCTGAAGCGGCCCATGATCCCCGGGCTGCTGTTCGTCTTCGTCTGGGAGCTCGTGGCGAACCTGCCCGGCTACCTGCCGCGGTTCACTCTCACGGCTTACCTCCGCTCCCTGGTGCGCCACCGGCCGCCGGCGGAGGGGTTCTCGGAGATGTTCGGCCAGGTGCTGCCGCCGG
>DAINRN010000536.1:0-381 GCA_036741815.1 Acidobacteriota bacterium | reverse complement strand
GGTCGCCCTGCACCAGCGTCACACCTGCGCTCTCCATCGCCACATCGGTGCCGGTGCCCATCGCGATTCCGACCTCGGCCTGGGCGAGGGCCGGCGCGTCGTTGATGCCGTCCCCGGCCATGGCCACCCGCCGGCCCTCTGCCTGGAGGTCCTCACCTGCCTGATCGCGGCCTTCCTGGGCCTGTCCCTCTGGATCTTTTCCACCCGCGAGTACGTAATGGAACAATAGGGTGGGCTTCGCCTTGCGGAGGCATTGATGAAACGCAGCCGGTCGGTCGTCCTGGGCTCCTCGTTGGTGGTGCTCGCGGGCACGCTCGTGGCCATGGGCGCCTTCTACATGTCCCCGGCCCGCGCGGCCGTGGGCCCCATGCCCGCGGAAGG
>DAINRN010000535.1:0-2832 GCA_036741815.1 Acidobacteriota bacterium | reverse complement strand
GTGGCCGTCTTTCCCGAAGGGACGCGCAGCAGCGACGCCACCGTGAGCACCTTCAAGCGGGGCAGCTTCGTCCTGGCCTTGAGCGCGGGAGTGCCGATCGTCCCCGTCTCGCTGGCGGGCGTGAAGCGCATCGCGCCGCGCGGGCTCCTGCGGATGAAGCCGGGGACGGTCCGGCTCACCATCCATCCCGCGGTGGCCACCGCCGGCCGCGATGCGCGCG
Organism: Acidobacteriota bacterium; assembly: GCA_036741815.1. Lineage (GTDB taxonomy): Bacteria > Acidobacteriota > Vicinamibacteria > Fen-336 > Fen-336 > DAINRN01. The sequence continues at coordinate 2,612 of DAINRN010000535.1, read as the reverse complement.
ACGCGGGCGCCCTGGCCGACGAGGTCCGCCAGGTGGTCGCCGACGAATGCGCGCGCGAAGCGGGGGCCGCGTGAGGTCGCGGCTCCGGGCCCTCCCAGGGCCGGCGATCGCCCTCCTGGCCATCGCCTGCGCCGTGCCCGTCCTGGCCAAGGAGCCCGCGGCGGCCGGCGGCCTGCAGGGAGCCATCGACCGGATCGTGGACCGGCCCGTCTTCGCGGGCGCCTTCTGGGGCATCGAGGTGCGCAGCCTGAAGACGGGCAAGGTGGTCTACGCCCGCAACGCCGACAAGAGCATGAAGCCCGCCTCCACCCTCAAGCTCGTGACCACGGCGGCCGCCCTCGACGCCTTCGGTCCCGACCTGAGGTTGCGCACCACGGTCGAGACCGCCGCCCGCCGGGACGGCATGGGCCGCATCCTGGGCGACGTGTACCTCGTGGGCCGCGGCGACCCCGAGGTGTCGGGCCGGTTCGCGGACGACCGCGCAAGCGCCGGCTTCGAGGAGATGGCCGAGGCCCTCAAGGCCGCCGGGGTCCGCCGGATCGAGGGGCGCCTCGTCGGCCACGAAGGGCTCTTCACCGGCGAGCGCCGCGGATCCGACTGGGCGTGGGGCGACCTGGTCTGGCGCTACGGCGCGGAGGTCTCCGCCCTCTCCTTCAACGACAACGCCGCCGTCCTGACCGTTTCGCCCGGAGAGCGCGCGGGCGACCCCGTGATGGTGGAGCGCTTCCCGGAGTCGCGGTACTACAAGGTCGTCTCGACCGCGGCCACCTCGCCGCCCGGGACCGGAAGCGACCTCGTGCTGGAGCGCGACCTGGGGTCGAACGAGGTGCGCCTGGGCGGCACCATGCCCGCGGGTGAGGAGCCCGAGGATCTGGGCGTGGCCCTCGAGGACCCCGCCCTCTACGCGGCGACGGTGTTCGCCGAGGTCCTGGAGTCGAAGGGCATCCGCGTCAACGGCGCGGTGGCCACCTCGAAGGACCCGTTGCCCGCCGGCGTGCGGGTCCTGGCCGGCCACGACAGCCCGCCCCTGGCCGAGATCCTGAAGGCCGTGAACAAGCCCAGCCAGAACCTCCACGCGGAGATGCTGCTGCGCCTGCTGGGGGCCCGCGTGAAGGGCGCGGGCACCGTGGAGGCCGGACAGGCCGCGGTGATGGAGTTCCTGCGCCGCGTGGGGGTCGACCCGCGGGCCTGGGCGCTGCAGGACGGGTCCGGGCTCTCGCGCTCCGACCTCGTCTCGCCCCACGGGATGGTGAGCCTGCTCGCCGCCATGGACCGTCACCCTCACGCGGCCGCCTTCAGGGACAGCCTTCCCGTCGCCGGCGTGGACGGGACGCTCGAGCACCGCCTGCGGGGCACGGCGGCGCAGGGCCGGGTGGTGGCCAAGACGGGCACCATCCGCCACGTGAACGCACTCGACGGATACGCGACCACCCGGGGCGGGGAGCGCCTGGCCTTCGCCATCATCGTCAACCACCACACCGGCGATCCCAGGGAAGCGGTGGCCGCCATCGACCAGATCGTGAACGCCCTGGCGGGACGATAGTGGGTCTCGACCTGGAGGTCTCGGCGGAGCTGCGCGGCCGCGCGCGCCTCGGCCTGCTGACCCTGGCCGACGTGTCCGTGCGCGACGGCGACCCGGCCCTGGCGGCGGAGATCGACGCCTACGGCGCCGAGCTGCGCGGGCGCCACGGCGACGGGAAGAGCGGCGAAGTGCCGGGAGCGGCGGAGGCGCGGGCCCTCTACAAGGCCCTGGGCCTCGACCCCACCAAAACCCGGCCCTCGAGCGAGGCCCTGCTGCGGCGGGTGCTGAAGGGCGAGGCGCTGTATCGCATCAACACGCTCGTGGACGCGATGAACCTCTGCTCCCTGCGCGCCCAGCTGCCGTTCGGTCTCTACGACCTCGACCGCATCGAGCCCCCGGTGGTCCTGCGCAAGGGCGCCGCCGGCGAGACCTACGAAGGCATCCGCAAGGCCGCCGTGAACGTGGACGGGCGGCCCGTCCTGGCGGACGCACGGGGCGCCTTCGGCAACCCGACCTCGGACTCGGCGCGTACCATGGTCACGCTCCAGACCCGCTCCGCGCTGGTCACGGTCTACGCGCCCGCGTCGTTCAGCGAGGCGCGCCTGGCCGACGTCCTGAAGGACACGGAGACCACCCTCGTCCGCTACTGCGGGGGCACCGCCGGGGACCGCCGCGTCCTGGGCTGACTGACCTGACGCGGCGAGCGGCCGTGGCACACTGCGCGCATGGCCACGCTCGTCGCCGCCGCCGAGGAACGGATCCTCGAGGACCTGTCTCCCGCCAAGCGCGAGGCCGTCCTCCACGGCGAGGGCCCGCTCCTGATCATCGCGGGCGCGGGCACGGGCAAGACGCGGGTGCTGACCCGGCGCATCGCCCACCTCATCTCCTCCAAGCGCGCGCGGCCCGAGGAGATCGTGGCCCTCACCTTCACCGAGAAGGCGGCGGTGGAGATGGCGGAGCGCGTGGACCAGCTCATCCCGTACGGGTACGCGGAGACCTGGATCGGCACCTTCCACGCCTTCGGGGACCGCATCCTGCGCGAGGCGGCCCTCGAGGCGGGGTTGAACCCGGAGTTCCGAGTCCTGACGCG
>DAINRN010000534.1:0-2843 GCA_036741815.1 Acidobacteriota bacterium | reverse complement strand
CGCCCCGACCAGGGCGCCGTGTACGCCGGCGGCGTCCACACCATCGGCCTGTCCAAGATCCGGCCCATGGTGGCGACGCCGGGCGACCCCGCGCAGGGCATCCCCTCCGACCCCACCAACGGCGCCTACGTGGACGAGCTGGGCGAGGTCACGATCGACATCGCCTACGGCGGGTCGTGCACCGCGGGCAAGGAGGACGACCTGGACCAGTACGCGCGCGTCATGCGCGACGCGTTGGGCGCGGGACGGCGGGTGAAGGAAGGGGTCGACTTCTACATCCAGTTCGGGTCCACGATGGTGGAGGAGTACGCGCGCCGCCGGGGCTACCTCGACGTCTTCGAGAAGACCGGGGTGCGCGTCATCCATCCCGGCTGCGGCGCCTGCATCGGCTGCGGCCCCGGGGTCTCCTCCTCCACCGACCAGGTCACCGTCTCCGCCATCAACCGCAACTACCAGAACCGGTCCGGGCCGGGCAAGCTGTACCTCGCCTCGCCTCTCACCGTCGCCGCGTCCGCCGTGGCCGGCCGCATCGTCGCCTACCGCGAAGGGATGTTCGCCTCCCGGCAGGATTGACGTTGTCCCGTAGAATGCCGCTCGAATGAGCGGCATCGCCGTCCTCATCGGGACGCGGCCCGAGGCCGTCAAGCTGATGCCCGTCGTGCGCGCCCTGGAGGCGGCGGGAGCCCAGCCCTCGGTGTGGGTCACCGGCCAGCACCGCGAGATGCTGCAGCCGATCCTCCAGGAGCTGGATCTGCGCGCGGACCACGACCTGCGGGTCATGCAGCCGGGGCAGGGCCTGGTGGACCTTTCGGCCCGCGTCCTGACCGCGACGCGCGACCTCATCGCCCGCACGCGCCCGCGCGTCCTGGTGGTCGAAGGCGACACCACCTCGGTGGCCATGGGCGCGCTCGCCGCCTTCTACGAGGGCGTGAGCGTGGCGCACGTGGAGGCCGGGCTGCGCACGGGGGACAGGCGCAACCCCTTCCCGGAGGAGCTCAACCGGAGAGTGGTGGCGTCGCTGGCGGACCTGCACTTCGCGCCCACGCCGCGGGCCCGGGAGAACCTCCTGCGCGAGGGCGTGGACCCCGGCACCGTGCACCTCGTGGGCAACACCGTGGTCGACGCCCTCACCATCGCGCGCGACCGGCTGATCCCGCGGCTGCCGCCCGACCCCGAGACGGACGGGATCCCCGGTCCGTCCCGCAGGCTCGTGCTCGTCACGGCGCACCGCCGTGAGAGCTTCGGGCCGGACCTCCTCGCGATCACCGAGGGCCTGCGGCGCCTGGCGCATGCCTTTGCCGACGTGGACATCGCGTACCCCGTGCACTTGAACCCGCGGGTGGACGGGCCGGTGCGGGAGAGCCTGGCCGGCATCGCCGCGATCCAACTGCTGCCGCCGCTCGGCTACCTGCGCTTCGTGCAGCTGCTGCTGCGGGCAACCCTGGTGGTCACGGACAGCGGCGGCGTCCAGGAAGAGGCGGCCGCGCTCGGGATACCGCTGCTCGTCGCGCGGCGGACGAGCGAGCGGCTGGAGGCGGTGGAGGCCGGGGTGGCGGAGATGGTCGGTCCGGACGCGGACCGCATCTTCGAGGCGGCCTCTCGGCTGCTACGTGACCCCGAGGAACGCGCGCGGCGGGCCCGCGCGACCACCGTCTTCGGTGACGGCCGCGCGGCGCCGCGCATCGCCCAGCTCCTCCTCCAGGTCGCGCGTTGAGCGCGGCGGGCGCCGATCCCCCGGCCCCCGCCGTTCGAACGAGAGGCCGGCGCGAGGCGATGACCGTGGCCGCGCTCTTCCTCCTCCAGGCGGGCCTGCTCGTCCACACGGCGCTGGACAAATCCGACACGGTGGACGAGCCGATCTATCTGGCGGTCTCGGTGCCGCAGTGGATGCATCTGGACCTGGCCAGCCACTGCGAGTTGCCGGCGCTGCCTCGATGGGGCTTCGGCCTCGCCCTGCGTCTGGCCGATCCCGGGCTGTTCGACGAGAGCGAGGCGGTGGGCCGGCATCCGTTGTGGTCGCGGCCGCCTCGGGAGATGCGCCGGAACCTCTTCGCCGCGCGGCTGACCACGATCGCGGTCACGCTCGCGGGCGGGATCTTCCTGTGGCGCGCGGCCCGGACGTTCGGCGTGGGCGTCGGCCTGGTGACCTACGCCCTCTGGTGCCTCTCTCCGTCGATCCTGGCCAGCGGCTCGCTGGCGACGCTCGACGCGTGGGTGACCGCGCTCGTCTGCGTGGCCCTGTGGGCGACGCTGCGGATGATAAAAGCACCTACGGTGGGACGAGCGACGGTCGTGAGGACCGTCCTGACCCTGGCCGCAGCCTCCAAGACGACCGGTCTGGGCCTGGTGCCCGTGGCGGGAGCGGCCGGCGCGTGGGCCGCGGTGCGGGCGTCTCGGGAGGGAGGCCGGCGGTGGACAGCGGCACTGTCGACCGTGAGCTGCCTCGCGGCGGCGTTCGTGGTCACGCTGTGGGCGGTGTACGCCTTCCGATTCGGCTCCGTCGACACCGCCCGCCCCTGCGGGACGGAATCGGGGCTGGCCCACGCCGCCGTCTACGGGCCGTGGCCCTTCAACGACTGGATCGAGGGGCTTCTCGCGCAGGCCCTCCACGGCGCGCGCGGCCACCTCGGCTATCTGTTCGGGGAGCGAGGGTCCGGATGGTGGTGGTTCTACCTCGCGGCGCTGGCCCTGAAGACGACGGTCGGCGCCCAACTCCTGGCCGCGTTGCGGCTCGCGGCATGGACGCGCTCGCCTCCGTCGCGGCGGGAGCTGGCCATCGACCTGGCGATCCTGGCCTTCCCGCTGCTGCTCCTCGTCGTCATGAGCCTGGGGAAGGCGCAGAA
>DAINRN010000533.1:0-2850 GCA_036741815.1 Acidobacteriota bacterium | reverse complement strand
CCTCGAGCGCGTTCAGGTAGGCGGCCAGGGTGGCGACGAGGGTCTTGCCCTCGCCCGTCTTCATCTCCGCGATCATCCCGCGGTGGAGGGCGAGGCCGCCGATGAGCTGGACGTCGAAGTGCCGCATGTTCAGGACGCGGCGGCCCGCCTCCCGCACCACAGCGAAGGCCTCGGGCAGCAGGTCGTCCAGGGGTTCGCCCTTGGCCAGACGCTCCTTGAAGGCGGCGGTCTTGGCCTGGAGCGCCGCATCCGACAACGGCAGCAGCGGCGGCTCCAGGGCGCTGATCCGCTGGACGAGGGGACGGATGGCCTTGAGCTCGCGCTCGTTCTTGGTACCGATGACCTTCGTGAGGATGGTGTTCAGCATGGCGGGTTTGACCCGACAGAATACCACCCGCCGGCGGGAATGTTCAAACCGAGACTGGTGAACGGCTTGGACCGGGCGCGCGGTCCTTCAGGCCTAACCGAAGCTGCGGTACTCGTCCAGGATGAAGTGGATGGGGTTCTGCGCCTGGTCGCGCACCCAGACCTCGTAGTGCAGGTGGGGTCCGGTGGAGCGTCCGGTGCTGCCGACGAAGCCGATCACGTCGCCGCGGTGCACCCGCTGCCCGGGACGGACGTTGTAGCTTTCGAGGTGGCCGTAGCGGCTGACCACGCCGTAGCCGTGGTCCATGATGATCGCGTTGCCATACCCGCCGGACAGCGCGCAGGAGAGCACGATGCCGTCCGCGGGGGCCACGACCCGCGTGCCGATGGGCGTCGAGATGTCGATACCCGGATGGAAGTCGGGGCGGCCCGTGAAGGGATCGAGGCGCTTGCCGAACGTCGCCGACAGATAGCCGCGTACGGGCCAGATGGACGGCGTCGAGGAGAGCAGTAGCTTCTGGTCCCGGTAGAACGCCTCGAGCTGGGTGGACTTGTCGGTCAGCGCGGAGACGTTCAGCTCCATCTCCGCCAGCGAGTGGCGCTCGATGGCCGGAGGCACCGTCTCGAAGCCGGTCACGCCGCCTTCACCGCCGACGCCCGAGTCGGGCAGCGAGTGGTCCAGCCCCGCCATGATCCCCAGCTTGCTCACGATGCCGTGGAGGTGCTCGACCTTGGCCTGGAGCTTCCCGGCGTTCTGCTCGTACTCCTTGGTCTTCTGGGTGAGGATCTGGTTCTCCGCCCTTAGCCGGCGGAGCTCGTAGACCTCGTGCGCGATCCGGCTGTAGTGAACCAGGATTCCCGAGAGGGCCAGCACGAAGACCGTTGCGCCGCCGATGGCCCATTTGGCCAGCTTCAGGGGAACCTGGATCTTGCGGAACCGGGCTTTGGCGTGCGGGACGACGATGACCGTGAAGAACTCGTGTGCCATTGTCCGACTCCCTGTTGCGTCCCCCGGAAGACCGTTGCTGAGCACAGGCCACCACCGCCGGCCCGTTCTGCCCCCAGCCCGGCCCGAAAGGTACGATCCACCTGGGGAAAACCCGGCCAACCTAACACAGCGCCCAAACGGGAGTCAACCCAAATTCTCCAACAATTTGGATCGCGTGACCATCATCACGTATCGCCGCCGCAACGCCGGAACTGCAGCGCCTCGGCCACGTGCCGGCCGGCCAGCATCTCCGCGCCCTCGAGATCGGCCAGCGTGCGGGCGACGCGGAGGAGACGATCGTGGCCGCGGCCCGTCAGGCCGAACCGGTCCATTGCCGTCGCCAGCAGCCGCGTTCCCTCGGCGTCGGGCTGGGCGTGGAGACGGACCTGCCCGCCGTCGAGGTCGGCGTTCGACAGCGCGCCACTGCCCGCGGCCCGCGCCGCCTGGCGGGCGCGCGCGTCCCGCACGCGCGCCGCGATCGCCGACGAGCGCTCGCCCGGCAGCCCCGCCATCTGCTCGTAGGGCAGGGCCGGGACCTCGACCTGCAGGTCGATCCGGTCGAGCAGCGGCCCCGAGATCCGGCCGCGATAGGCGCGGAGCCGCGCGGGGGTGCAGCCGCACCCGCGCACCCGATCGCCGAGGTTGCCGCAGGGACACGGGTTCATGGCCGCCACGAGTTGGAAGCGCGCGGGGATGCGGAAGGATCCGCGCACGCGCACCACGGTCACGGCGCGCTCCTCCAGCGGCTGACGCAAGGCCTCGAGGACGTTGCGCCGGAACTCCGGCAGCTCGTCGAGGAAGAGGACGCCGTTGTGCGCCAGGCTGACCTCGCCGGGGCGGGGGAGCGATCCGCCCCCCACGAGGGCCACGTCGCTGGCCGTGTGGTGGGGGCTGCGGAACGGACGCTGCAAGAGCAGGCCGTGGAGGCGGGCGCCGCTGGCGGAATGGATGGCCGTCGTCTCCAGCGCCTCTGCCGGGGTCAGCGCGGGCAGGATGCCCGGCAGGCGGCGGGCCAGCATGGTCTTGCCGGAGCCGGGTGGGCCGACGAGCAGCAGGTTGTGGCCGCCCGCGGCCGCCACCTCGAGGGCGCGTCGGGCGGCGGACTGGCCGCGTATGTCGGCCATGTCGGGGAGCGCGACGCCGGACGACGGCGCCGCGGGGACCGGAGCGGGCGCCGGGCGATCGGCGTTCGCGGCCAGCGACACCGCGTCGGGCAGCGATCCCACCGGATAGACGCGCACGCCCTCCACGATTGCCGCCTCGACCGCGTTCTCCGCGGGCACGATGGCCGCCGGGATGCCGCGGCGCCGGGCCATGAGCATCATCGGCAGGACCCCGGGCACGGGACGCAGGGATCCGTCCAGGGCCAGCTCGCCGACCAGGAGGACGCCCGACAGCGGATCGGACGGCAGCGCCCCGTCGGCGGCGAGCAGCCCCACCGCGGTGGCCAGGTCGTAGGAGGACCCCATCTTCCGCAGGCTCGCCGGCGCCATGTT
>DAINRN010000532.1:0-2864 GCA_036741815.1 Acidobacteriota bacterium | reverse complement strand
TTCTCTCATGCTCGAGTCGTCGATCCTATCTCCCCGCGCGCCCTCGGTGGGTGGCGGGGCCATGCGATACTCACCGGCTGAATGCCCAAAGACCCGAGCCTCAAATCCATCCTCGTCATCGGCTCCGGCCCCATCGTGATCGGGCAGGCCTGCGAGTTCGACTACTCCGGCACCCAGGCCATCAAGGTCTTGAAGCAGGAGGGGATCCGGGTCTCGCTCGTGAACTCGAACCCCGCCACCATCATGACCGACCCGGAGTACGCGGACCGGACCTACGTGGAGCCGCTCACCCCCGAGGTGCTGGAGGCGGTGCTGGAGCGCGAGCGCCCCGATGCGGTGCTGCCGACGATGGGCGGGCAGACCGCGCTCAACCTCGCGGTGGAGCTGGCGCGGCGCGGCGTGCTGGACCGGCTGGGCATCCGCCTCATCGGCGCCAGCCGCAAGGCGGTAGAGGTCGGCGAGGACCGGCGCCTCTTCAAGGCCGCCATGCAGCGCATCGGCCTGGACGTCCCGAAGAGCGGCTTCGCCCGCACGGTGGACGAGGCGTTGGCGGTCCTGGAGCTGACCGGCCTGCCCGCGGTCATCCGCCCCTCCTTCACCCTCGGCGGCACGGGCGGCGGCATCGTCTACAACGCGGAAGAGTTCGAGGAGGCCGTCTCGCGCGGCCTGGACCTCTCTCCCGTGCACGAGATCCTGGTCGAGGAGTCCATCACCGGCTGGAAGGAGTACGAGCTCGAGGTCATGCGGGACGGGGCCGACAACTTCGTGGTCATCTGCTCCATCGAGAACTTCGACCCCATGGGCATCCACACCGGCGACTCCGTGACCGTGGCCCCCGCCCAGACGCTCACCGACCGCGAGTACCAGGCCATGCGCAACGCCTCGCGCAAGATCATCCGCGAGGTAGGGGTGGAGACGGGCGGGTCCAACATCCAGTTCGCGGTGGACCCGAAGACGGGCCGCATGGTGGTGATCGAGATGAACCCGCGGGTCTCCCGCTCCTCGGCCCTGGCCAGCAAGGCCACGGGGTTCCCCATCGCCAAGATCGCCGCGCTCCTCGCCATCGGCTACCGGCTGGACGAGATCAGGAACGACATCACGCGCGTGACCCCCGCCGCCTTCGAGCCCGTGCTGGACTACGTGGTGGTCAAGATCCCGCGCTGGGCGTTCGAGAAGTTCCGGGACGCGAGCCCGGTGCTCGGCACCCAGATGAAGTCGGTGGGCGAGGTCATGGCCATCGGCCGCACCTTCAAGGAGGCCCTGCAGAAGGGCCTGCGCGGCCTGGAGATCGGGGCCAGCGGCTTCAGCCGCTCGGACCTCGACGACGGCCGCATCAAGGAGAAGCTCCTCACTCCGGACCCGGACCGCATCTTCTACGTGAAGCGGGCCCTCGACCTGGGCTGGCCGCACGAGGAGATCAACCGGATGACGGGGATCGACCCCTGGTTCCTGGACCAGATCCAGCAGATCGTGGACCTGGAGAAGGAGATCGGGCCGGGGATGGACGATGAAACTCTTCGCCAGGCCAAGCGCTACGGTTTCTCCGACGCGCGGATCGCGCAGCTCCTGGGCAAGGGGACGCGCGAGGCCGACGTGCGGGGCCGGCGCATCGCCGCGGGCATCGTCCCCGTCTACAAGAGGGTGGACACCTGCTCCGCGGAGTTCGTCTCCCACACGCCGTACCTCTACTCGACCTACGAGTGGGAGTGCGAGGCCGAGCCGGGGACGCGCAAGAAGGTGATGATCCTGGGCAGCGGGCCCAACCGCATCGGCCAGGGGATCGAGTTCGACTACTGCTGCTGCCACGCCTCCTTCGCCTTCCGCGAGGAGGGGTACGAGACCATCATGGTCAACTGCAACCCCGAGACGGTCTCCACCGACTACGACACCTCCGACCGGCTGTACTTCGAGCCCCTGACGTTCGAGGACGTGATGAACATCGTGGAGCTGGAGAAGCCGGAGGGCGTGGTGATCCAGTTCGGCGGGCAGACCCCGCTGAAGCTGGCCCTGCCGCTGCAGCGGGCGGGCGTGAAGATCCTCGGCACGAGCCCCGACGCCATCGACCTGGCCGAGGACCGGAAGCGCTTCAGCGCGCTGCTGCGCGAGCTGGACATCCCGCAGCCGGAGAGCGGGACGGCGACCTCGCTGCAGGAGGCCAAGGTCGTGGCCCAGCGCATCGGTTATCCGGTCATCATCCGGCCCTCGTACGTCCTGGGCGGCCGCGCCATGGCCATCGCCTACGACGAGGCGCGGCTGGAGGGCTTCGTGCGCGAGGCGGTCCTCGCCTCTCCGGAGCATCCGATCCTGGTGGACCGCTTCCTGGAGGACGCCTTCGAGGTGGACGTGGACGCGCTGGCCGACGGCCAGCGCGTGGTGATCGGCGGGATCCTCCAGCACATCGAGGAGGCGGGCGTCCACAGCGGGGACTCGGCCATGGTGCTGCCCACGTACAAGATCACCGCGCCCCACCTGGAGACGATCCGGAATTACACCCGGCGGATGGGCCTGGCCCTCGGCGTCAAGGGGCTGATGAACGTGCAGTACGCGATCAAGGACGACGTGGTCTACGTGCTCGAGGTGAACCCGCGGGCTTCGCGCACCACGCCCTTCGTGAGCAAGGCCACCGGCGTGCCGCTGGCCAAGGTAGCGGCGCGGATCATGGCGGGGCGCAGCCTGGAGGAGCAGGGGCTCACGGAAGACCTCGCCGTGGAGTGGATCTTCGTGAAGGAGTCCGTCTTCCCGTTCCTGAAGCTGGCGGGGTCGGACATCCTGCTGGGGCCCGAGATGAAGTCCACGGGCGAGGTGATGGGCATCTCGCGCGACTTCGGCATGGCCTTCGCGAAGTCCCAATCGGCGGCGGGCTT
>DAINRN010000531.1:0-2869 GCA_036741815.1 Acidobacteriota bacterium | reverse complement strand
CGTCCGCGAGATCGAGGCCGCGGGCGGCCGCGCCGTCTTCCACCAGGGCGACCTGCGCCGGCCCGGCGTAGCCGAGGCGGCGGTGGCCCGCGCGGTGGACGCGCACGGCGGCCTGCAGGTCCTGGTCAACAACGCCGGCGTTGGAGGCCACGCGCCGGTGGCGGAGACGAGCGACGAGTCCTGGGACGAGATCCTGGGCACGAACCTCACGGCCGTCTTCCGCCTGACGCGCGCGGCGCTCCCCCACCTCACCCGGAAGGGCGGGCACGTCTTCATGGTCTCGTCGCTGGCGGGGTCCAACCCCATCGCGGGCATGGCCGCCTACTGCGCGAGCAAGGCTGCCCTCGACCATTTCGCCCGCTGCCTGATGCTCGAGGTCCGGCACGCGGGCGTCAAGGTCACGACCGTGGCCCCGGGATCCGTGGACACCGGCTTCGGGGGCCGCGGCGAGGGGTCACGGAAGTCCGACTCCTGGATGCTGCGTCCCGATGACGTGGCGGCGGCCGTGGTGGACCTGCTGCGCACGCGGGACGACGCGCACCTGAGCCGGGTCGAGATGCGTCCCTTGCGGCCCCAGCAGCGGGCGTGATCAAGCTCCTCCGGCAGTCCGGGCGCGTCCTCTGGCGCGCCTTCATGCGCTTCCAGGACCACAACGGTCCGGACCGCGCGGCCGCCGTCGCCTACTACACGCTGCTCTCCCTGCTGCCGCTGCTCATCTTCTTGATATCCATCGGCGTGGCCGTGGTGGGGTCCTTCGACGTGGCCTACCAGGGCACGCTGTACCTGATCCGCGGCATGGTCATCCACCTGGACAAGAAGACGATGGACGAGCTGCGGTCCTTCGTGGAGCACGCGCTGCGCTTCCGCCTTCCCGGCCTGTTCCTCCTGGCCTGGACCTCGCGGCGGATATTCGCTTCGCTCTTCTCCGCGCTGGAGGCCATCTTCGGGGTGCCCAGCCGCAACTGGGCCAAGCACAACCTGGTGGCGCTGAGCAGCGTGTTGATCACCGGGCTGGCGGTGCTGATGATGATGGCCCTGAGCATGCTGAGGGCCACCTCCGAAGGCCTCCTCATGCGGTTCGCCCAATCGGGGACGTTCCAGAGCCTGGGCGGCATCTTCGTCTCCACGCTCCTGCCCGTGATGATCAGCTTCAGCTTCTTCTACGTGATCTACCGGGTGGTCCCGCGCCGGGTCGTCCGCCACGGGGACGCGCTGGCGGGCGCGCTCCTGGCCACGGTGCTGTGGGAGGGCGCCAAGTCCGGGTTCTCGTACTACCTGCGCAACGTGGCGCAATATGCGGGCGTGTACGGCGCGCTCGAGGCCATCATCGTGCTCGCCATGTGGCTCGAGATCTCGGTGTCCATCGTCCTGTATTGCGCGGAGGTGGTGGCGCTCATCATCGTGCCCGCCCGCGCCCAGCGCCGCATCGCGTTCGCGCCGGGGCTCGAGGCGCAGCCGGCTACCGCCGCGGTGGACGGCAAGCCGACCCCGGGGTAGAGCGGGCCCCATGGCCGGCCGGCAGACGCGGCCCGACCCGCCAGCGAAAATAAGGCGAAGATCCGGACCCGCCCCTGCAGCCTCCGGCGGTAGGCTGCGCTCCTGTCAAGGAGGGACCCGGTGATCTGGCTCGAGGCGGCGGGCGGCATCCTTCTTCTCGTGGCGAACGTCCTCGTGATACGGGCGGTGATGGCCGCCGACGGGCCGGGCGTGACCCCCGTCGTGCGGCGGCGGCGCGGCAGGCCGGAGCACCTGCGCCGGGCGGCGTGACGGTGCTAAACTGACCGCGACCCGACCCTGTGGTGCAGAGGCCCAGCACGCGACCCTTTCAAGGTCGAGATCGAGGGTTCGAATCCCTCCAGGGTCGCCAGACTTGAACCAGCGCGTTCATCTGGGCCCCTCTCTCTGAAGGGCAAGCTGGTTACAGCGGTTCGAGCAGCACGCCTGCGGGTCGCGATGCCGAACACGCGCTATTGGGGCGTCGGGCCCACCGAGGCGCTGGCCAGGGGCCTCCGCGCCGCGCTGGACCAGACCGGCCGGTGATCCGCCGCCTCGTCGCGCTCGGGCTTGCCGCTCTCCTCCTCGCAGGATCCGCGTCCGCGTTTCCGCCCTACCGGTCGACGGACGCCGACACCGCCGAACCGTGGGCGTTCGAGGCGCGCCTGGGCCTGCTGCGGTACCGGCGCGACCGCGGCGAGAACGTGTACTCGAGCCCGCTGCTGCGGTTGAACTTCGGCCTGCCTCACGCGGTGGAGCTGATCGGCGAGCTCGAGGTCCGGCCGGGCCAAGGCGGCCTGACCGACGCCGCGTTCGGAGCGAAATGGGTGCCCGTGCGCGGCCGGTGGAGCGTGGGGAACGAGACCCTGCTCCTGCTGCCGGTCCCGGACGCTACGGGTACGGGCGTCGAGAGCCAGCTCGTGGTCACGTACCGTGACGATCCCGCCGGCCTTCGCCTCCACCTCAACGGCGGCGGCTTCTACGACGGCCGGCCCGACGTCGCGGCGAAGGGATGGCGGGCGAGCGCGCTGGCCGAGCTGAAGCGCGGCCGGTACCGGCCCGGCCTCGAGCTGTTCGCGAGGAAGATCGGTTCGGGCCCCGTAGAGGTCCTCGCGGGGCCCGGCGTCATCATCGGCGTCGGACGCGCGGACGTGCGGCTGGGCGTGCACGTCGGCTTGACCGGCGCCGCTCCGGATGTGGTCCTGGACGCCTGGACCTCGACCGTCTTGCGTGTCAGGAAGTAGCGCCCGAAGGAGGATACGCGTGGACCTGTCCCTTTCGTCGAAGATCACGGTGGTACTGCTCGCCACGGCGCTCAGCGCCGGCGCCCAAGGCACGGTCCGGGAAGTGGCCTTCGACGACCAGAAGGCGGGCG
>DAINRN010000530.1:0-2869 GCA_036741815.1 Acidobacteriota bacterium | reverse complement strand
GCCATCTGGAAGATCTCGTTGCGCTTCTTCTCGCCGCCCGAGAACCCCTCGTTCACCGGACGCTTCACCAGCGCCTCGTCGATGTCGACCACCTTCGACTTCTCCTTGACGAGGGCGAGGAAGTCCATGGCGTCGAGCTCCGGCAGGCCGCGGTGCTTGCGGACCGCGTTGAGCGCCGCCTTCAGGAAGTAGACGTTGCTGACGCCGGGGATCTCGACGGGGTACTGGAAGGCCAGGAAGAGGCCCTCCCGGGCGCGCTCCTCGGCGCTCATGGCCAGGAGGTCGCGCCCCTTGTAGAGGACCCCGCCCTGCGTGACCGTGTACCCGGGACGTCCCGCCAGGACGTGGGCGAGCGTGCTCTTGCCGGAGCCGTTCGGTCCCATCACGGCGTGGACATCTCCGGCGTCGACCGTGAGGTCGACGCCTTTAAGGATCTCGTTCTCGCCAACCTTGGCGTGAAGATCCCGTATCTCCAGCATTGTCTTGCCCATCGGGTCCTAGCCTACTCGAAACTATACTTTTATGTCAAGATGCTCCTGCCCCGCCCTCTAAGCGCCAGCAGCGCCGCCAGATACACGGCCAGGGTCAGGAACGTGAGCCCGCGGAAGCCGATCACCATGGTCAGCATCGAAGCCACGCCGCCCACGAGCGAGCCGATGAGGTTGCTGCCGAGCGCGAGGTCGCGGCGCTCCTCCATGGACCACGCGGTGACGAACACGAGGCCCGAAAAGAAGACGGGCAGGGCCAGGAAGCCGCCCCCCACCAGGATGCGGGCCAGGAGCGGCAGCGGGGTCAGGCTGGCGGTGGGCACGACGGCGAGCGCGAGGAGGCTCGCCAGCAGCCCGGCGAACGGCCATCCGAGCGGCCGGATGGTCACGCGGCTGGCGACGAGGTTGGCGAGGAGGATCATCCCGAGGATGGCGCCGACCACGTAGGCGTTGACCGTCCAGGTCGTCCCGAAGAGCAGCGCCGCCCGGCTGACCCCGGTCACCTCGAGGAGCATGAACCCCGCGCCCAGGAGCAGCATGGTGGCGTCCACCGCGGCGCCCGGCGCCCGCACGCGGCGCGCGAGCAGGACGGCGACCGCGAGGGCGGCCAGCGCCACCACCAGGTGGTACCGCGGCAGGAGCGGCCGCGGGAGGTAGAGGTAGGGCCAGTCGTCGGTGGTCAGCCGCGTATGGAAGCCGAAGACCTTGGGATCCAGGATCCGCGGCGCCACATCCGGATCGGCCGCCGCGCGCGCGCACCGGGGCCAGCGCCTCCTTCGACCCGCCCACGAGCAGGAGGCCGCCCCAACCGAGGCAGGCCGAGGTCGTGCGGAGCCACAGGGCCACCGGCGGCTCGCCGAACGTCTCGCGCAGCAGTCCGGCCAGGCGGTCGGCGATCCAGGGAGTCTCCGCCTCGAACAGGAGGACGACCACGCCGGAAGGCGCCAGCAGCCGGGCCACGTCCGCCAGGCTCTCGCGCGTGTAGACGAAGTGGTCGAGGCGGACGTTGGCGTAGGCGGACGGCGTGGTGTGCGAGTCCAGGAGCCCGAACCAGACGAGGTCGTAGGGACCGGCGGCCTGCCGGAAGAAGGCGCGCGCGTCGGTAACGGTGAGGTGCACGGCCGGCGAGGCGTAGGGCCGGGTGGGGTGCCGGCTCTGGCCGAGGCCCGCGATCACCGGATCGATCTCGACGGCGTCCACGGCCCACGCGCCCGCGTCCAGGGCGCCCGCCACGTCGTTCCCGGCCCCCGCGCCCACCACCAGCACGCGGCCGCGCGGCCCGGCCAGCCGGAAGGGGAGCGCGTAGTGCGACCGCGGGATCTCGCTCGGCGGATAAAGGTCCGGCCGGGCGGCCCTCCGGGCCGGGTCGAAGTCCAGCATCGACTGGTAGGTGACGTTGTTGACGGTCACCAGCTCGCCGCACGTCCCCACCACGGATCCGTCGGGCCCCTTCACGGCCAGGGTGGCCAGGCTGAGCTTCTGGTACGGCGACCACAGCGTGGTGCGCGCCGGCCGGTAGGCCCAGGCCATGAGGGGCACCGCCACGACCAGCGACATCGAGAGAAGGCGCGCGGGCCTCGGCTGCGGGGAAAGGCCCACGACGACCGCGAGCCCCGCGGACGCGGCCAGCAGCCAGACCCACGGCGGCGTCCGCGCGGCGGTCAGGCCCACGAAGGCGGCGATGCCGAGGAGGCTGCCCGCGATGTTCGCGGTGTAGGCCCGGATGGGGCGCTTGTCCTCGTCCATCCACCGGCCCAGCCATTGCCCGAGCGGCACGAAGACGGCGCTCAGCGCGGCCAGCAGGAGGAAGGTGACCGCCACCGAGAAGAAGATGAGCGCCGTCTTGACGTGCTGTTGGTTCTCGGCGCGCGTCCACCAGACCGGCGTGTCCTGGAACGCGGTCAGCCCCTGGGTCAGGGCCTCGCCGATCTGCCAGCCGAAGGGATCGGCGATGGCGAACCCGATGAGGGCCAGGGCGGCGGCCGCCGAGAGCGTCCGTGGCGGCTGGCGTGACCGCCAGCAGCCCAGGCCCAGGCCCAGGAACGTGGCCACCAGGACGCCGTTCTGCAGATACGCGAAGATCCGCAGCTCGGTGCCCACCCAGCGCACCAGCAGCATCTCCAGGAACAGGATGAGGGCGGAAAGGAGGAGGAGACGGAGCGCCCCGCCGGGGGCGGCGGGCGGGGGGCTGGGCTCGGTGGTTACCCGACGCTCCCTTCCAGGCTCACGCCCAGGAGCTTCTGGGCCTCCACCGCGAACTCCATGGGCAGCTCCTTGAAGACCTCCTTGCAGAAGCCGTTGACGATCATGTTGACCGCGTCCTCGGCGGAGATCCCGCGCTGCTGGAAGTAGAAGACCTGGTCCTCGCCGATCTTGGAGGT
>DAINRN010000529.1:0-2875 GCA_036741815.1 Acidobacteriota bacterium | reverse complement strand
AGCGAGAGTTTCGTTGGCTTGAGCCGTTGTTCGGCGGCGGCCCCGGCGGCGGCCCAGGCGGCGGCCCAGGCGGCGGCCCAGGCGGCGGCCCAGGCGGCGTCCCCGGCGGCGGCCCAGGCGGCGTCCCCGGCGGCGTCCCCGGCGGCGTCCCCGGCGGCGTCCCCGGCGGCGTTCCTGGCGGCGTCCCAGGCGGCGTCCCCGGCGGTCCGGACGACTGGGACGGCCGCCTGGGCCGCCGCCAGGGTCACGATCCGGCGTAGGTCCCGGAGAGCGGTCGCCTCCGCGGCCAGGCCGGCCAGGTCCAGCCATGCCGGGGTGTACGCGCGGATCAACCAGTCCAACACGAGGTAACCGCGCTGCTCGTCCAGGCCATCGCCTCGGGAGCCGGCGAGTGGGGACGGTTTGGCGCCCAGGGGCAGGTAGCGCACCAACTCTTGGCGTTGAGCGTCTGGGAGCAGGTCATTGAGCGCGATTCCGAACTCGTGCAGCACTGGCGAGACGTCCGGTGGGCAGCTGTCTGTGTGGACCTGGCGTGAGAGCCAGTTGTACCACTCCATCAGGCAGCGCTCAGGGTCCGTGCAGTTACCGTAGTGCGCGCCCTTGGCGAGATGTATTGGCGTGATCATCGGGCATCTCCTCGTCGGTCGTTTAGCGGAGGAAGGGGGTGGTCGCGTCCGCGGGGTGGTGACGCATCCGCCACGCGGACGCGACGGCACGTGGACCGCCGAGGAGGAGGGCGCCGGTGTATAGGTCCGCCGCCCGGACAGCGCGGGCCAGGGTGGCCACACCGGGTAGGCAACCTGGAGTTGATCTAGGCATTGGTGAGACTCCTCTGTTTCAATCCGATGTGGGGGGCGGTGGCTAGCTCCGCCTGGTCCAGGTGGTAGTCGTCGATGCCCTCGCAGGCGTCGTGGCCGCCGGTGAGGGTGCAGGTGCCGGCTGGCTCCCAGCACCACACGCACACCGGCCCACCGCCAACGGTGGTGCACACTCCGCCACGGACCACGGTGATGCCGGCGGCGATGGTGTCCGCCACCGCGGCGTGCTCCGGGCTGTACAGCGTGGTGTCAGTCACGGGGGTCCGCCTCCATGGACTCACGGCGGTGCCGGTCCGACAGCTGCCGGACCAGCCGCGCCCGCCGCTCGCGCCGCTCGCGCCGCTCGCGCCGCTCCGCGCGAGCCACCGCGGCCACAAACAGCACCGGCAGCAGCAGGGCCGTTGCCGCGACAGCGACGGCCACCGCGACAGCGACAACAACAGGGTCCACTGTGGTCACCTCATCTCTCCTATCAGGACTGTCCGGCTATCAGGACTGTCCGGGCGGGGTACTGCCAGGCCAGGGAGGCGTGATGCAGGCCGCACACCCGGATCGGGGGGGTAGGCGGCCACCGTGATGACCCGCCGCCCGACGTACGGGCACTGGTCACCAGCAGCCGTAGACGCCATGCACAGTCCGGGCGTCATCGCCGGGCCGCCCAGTACCGCACGGCGTCGCGAAACGCGACGTGGTCCGCCTGGTCCAGGTCGAGCAGGACCTCACCCAGGCGCACAGGACAGTGGCGGGACGCCATGGAGCAGGCCAGGAGGAGCAGGGCGCGCTCCCGGGCGGCCAGCGGCGGCGCCACGATGAGGCGGCGCTCCGCCCGCGTGGACACCAGGGCCCAGTCCAGGTGGTCACCCTCTGTGGTCAGGTAGGTCAGCCCCAGGCGGTACCACACCATGCCGGGGTCCCGGTACAGCAGGGACAGGGCGGCGCGCTCGGCCCGGCTGGCGTCGGCGGCGGCGAGGAGGTGTGTGGCGAGGAGGAGGGCGTCCTCCTGCCAGTTGTGCGTGGGGGGGATGAGCGTGTACGGGGCGGTCATGACGTGCCCTCGGCGAGGGCGGCGCGGAGGATCTGGGCGGCGTCAGGGTCCACAATTTTGTCCACTGTGGACGGTCGCTCGACCGACCGGACGGTCCACGACCAGCCCTCCCGCTGCCCGTAGTAGTTGTGCAACAGCTCGCTACTGACGAGGATCTGGGTGCGGAGCGTCCCGGCCAGTCCGAGGCGGGTGGCCCAGGCTGCCGCGTCGGCGTGGGTCTCGACGGAGACCCGCACGATGCGGCTCTCCAGCAGCTCGACCGCGCGGGGGGCGGGCAGGCCCTCCGCGATGGCGAGGCCCACTGTCAGCCACACGTCACGCGGCGTCCGGCGGGTAGTACTCTGGTCCATCAGGATCTCCAATCTGGGTTGGTTGTCTGGGGGTGGCCGCGACCGGCACGGGTCGCGGCCACATCTGCGTCTGGGGTGGCCCGGCGGTGCAGGGTCCGCCGGGCCGGCGGGTGTTAGGCGTCGGCGGGGCCGGCGTCGAGCACGCCGCCGCTGACCTCGTCGTCCTCGGTGATCTCGTCCTCGATGACCTCGTCCGGGTCGACCGGAGTGATGTCCTCGCCCATGTCGGGCCTCTCTGCTGGTGCGGTCCCGTACGCGGTCGCGTCGGGTTGGTCCGGCCCGTCGTTGGGCCGGGGTCTGGGGGGGTTGGTGGGCCCCGATTACGGCGGGGCCCACCAACCCGGGCCGCCCCTAGCCGGGCGGCTGGTCCGCGCTCGACCCGGCGGCGGTGGCGGGGGTCGCGGACGTGGTGGTGGCTGTGGTGGAGCGTCTGGCCCTGCCGGCGTGCTGGTAGCAGCGCTGGCATAGGTGTCTGGCTACCTGCGGGTTGGTGCGGCAGAGCACGCACAGCGGGTGGTGGCGGCGTACCTCGTCCCGGGTGGGACGGTGGCCGGTGGCCCACGCGAGTGCGGCGGTGTGCACGGTGGCGAGCGCTCTGCCCGTGTCGGCCACGGTGGCGACGGGCCTGCCGGGGTGGTCGGCCCGGTAGATCCGCCACAGGT
>DAINRN010000528.1:0-2879 GCA_036741815.1 Acidobacteriota bacterium | reverse complement strand
ACAGGGTACGAGCGTAACGCGCGATTGTCTGGATCACGAAGGCCCTCCTGGCCATCCATCGTACGCCTTCGCGGCGCCTCCCCACCACCGCCCCCGAAGGACGCCGAACCCCGCGTGCTAAGCTCCGCCACGTGTCGGCCCTGGGCAGCTGCCCGAACTGCTCGAGCCCCCTCACTCCCGGGAACCGCTTCTGCGGGTCCTGCGGTCAGCCGGTCCTGCCGCCGTCCGCGTTGCCGACGATGGAGCGCGCGCGCTCGGGTGCGCCGGGGGAGGCGCGGTTCCTCCCGGGCGTCGTCCTCGCCGGCCGCTACCGCATCGCAGGACTCCTGGGAAGAGGCGGGATGGGCGAGGTCTACCGGGCCGACGACCTGAAGCTCGGCCAGCCCGTCGCCCTCAAGTTCCTGCCGCCGGGACTCGACGCGAGCTCGGAGAGCCTGCGGCGTTTCCTCGGCGAGGTGCGCACCGCGCGGCAGGTCTCCCACACCAACGTGTGCCGGATCTACGACGCGGGCGAGGCCGACGGACATCACTTCCTGTCGATGGAGTACATCGACGGCGAGGACCTGGCGTCCCTGCTGCGCCGGATCGGACATGTCCCGAAGGAGAAAGCCATCCAGATCGCGCGGCAGCTCTGCGCCGGCCTCGCGGCCTCCCACGCGATCGGCGTGCTGCACCGCGACCTGAAGCCGGCGAACATCATGATCGATGGCCGGGGCCGCGCGCGCATCACCGACTTCGGCCTCGCCCGGTTCGGGGAGGAGGTCGAAGGCGCGGAGATCCTCGCCGGCACTCCGGCCTACATGGCGCCGGAGCAGCTCGCGGGACGGGAAGTGTCCGTGCGCAGCGACCTCTACTCCCTTGGTCTCGTGCTCTACGAACTGTTCACCGGGCAGCAGGCGTCCAAGCCGATTCCGGGAAATCTCGACCCGGCGGTGGAACCCGCGATCCTCCGCTGCCTGGAAGCGGACCCGGCGCGCCGGCCCCCCTCGGCGCTGGCGGTCGCGGCGGCGCTCCCTGGCGGCGATCCGCTGGCGGCCGCTCTCGCCGCCGGAGAAACGCCATCCCCGGAGATGGTGGCCGAGGCGGGAGACGAGGCGGCGATCTCGTCGGCGCTCTCCTGGAGCGCGCTCGCCGTGTTCTTCGGGGCGCTCGCGGCCTTCGTTGCCCTTTCTTCCCGTACGTCCTTGTTGGGCCTGGCGCGGCTGGAAAAGCCGCCCGAAGTGCTCCAGGACCGTGCGCGGGCGATCCTCGTGGAGGCGGGGCACGACCGGAAGCCGGCCGATAGTCTCTTTGCCTTCGAGGCTAATGGCGACTACCTCGAGGACGTCCTGCACCGAGCGGGGTCGGGCGCAAGACGATGGGACGTCCTCCGGGATACGCCGCCGAGCGGGATCCTCTTCTGGTATCGGCAGAGTCCCGCGCCGCTCGCGCGGCTGAACGCAGCCGTGGTGGGATGGTGGCTGAAGGATCCCCCGGACTCCACGCCCGGAATGGCGCGCGTGGGCCTCGACACCGACGGACGGCTGATCTCGTTGCTCGTCGTTCCGGACGAGCGGACGCCGGCAGGATCGGCCGCGCCGGAGCCGGACTGGGGGCCGCTCCTGCGTGCCACCGGCGTCGATCCGACTTCGCTCATACCCGTGCCCCCGGAGTGGGCACCACCGGTCTTCGCGGATCGTCGCTCAGCATGGACGGGATCCTGGCCGGGGAAACCGGACGTACCGCTCCGGATCGAGGCCGCCGCGGCGGAGGGCAAGCCGGTGTCGCTGCGGATCGTCCTGCCGTGGACCCGCCCCGCGGAGGAGCCGGCGCCCCCACGAGGCGTCGGGCAGCGCGCTGCGCAGTTGATGCAGGTGGTTGCGCCTGGAGTGGTGGTCCTGGCGGCAGGCTTCGTGGCGCTCAGAAACGTACGCCGGGGCCGGGGAGATCGCCGCGGTGCGCTCCGGCTCGCCCTGTACCTGGGGGCCGCCCGATTCCTGTGGTTCCTCGGAGCGCATCACCTGGCCTCGACCGACGAGTTCGACCTGTTCATGTCGCACCTGTCGCTCGCCATGCTGCTGGCCGGGCTGGCGTACGTGTTCTACCTGGCGATCGAACCCTACGCCCGCAGGCTCTGGCCACGGCTCCTGGTCTCCTGGGTACGGATCCTCGACGGAGGTTTCCGCGACCCCCTCGTGGGCCGCGATTTCCTGGTCGGGGCTGCTGCCGGGGCGTTGTTAGCCCTGGTGGGACGGCTCCGGTTCTGGATTCCGGCGGCGCTCGGCGGAACGTCGGCACTCCCGACCTACGGCCACTGGACCTTCGAGCCCCTGCGGGGAACCGTGCCGGCGTTCGCCTCCGTCATGAGCGTCCATACCCTTGCGCTCCTGGAGATCATCTTCCCCATGACGTGGCTGCTGATCTTCCGGCTGTTGCTGCGGCGTACCGTTCCTGCCGCGGTCGTGGCCGGGCTGGTGGGCCTGATCCTCTTCTACCCCGAAACGGGAAGCATCCCCGGATACATCATCGGATTCGGCTTCGCCCTGGCGCTCTTCTGGGGCGTTCTGTTCCGATACGGTCTTCTGGCCTTCGCTGCGATGTTCCAGTTCTACAGGCTGATCGACAGCCTGCCGCTGGCGTTGCAACCGGACGGCTGGTACCTGGGCACGGTGCTCCTGGCCCTCACCTGCATCGCCGCTCCGGTGCTGTGGGGGTTCTGGACGTCACGGGCCGGTCGGCCACTCTTCCGCGACGAGGTCCTCGAGCCTTGAATCCTTGCGGGCCCGGGGTGCGGCCCATAGAATCGCGGCCCTGAGCCCGCGCTACGACGCCGTCGTCATCGGGGCCGGGCACAACGGTCTCGTCAACGCCGCGTACCTCGTGCGCGCCGGCAAGAAGGT
>DAINRN010000527.1:2595-2888 GCA_036741815.1 Acidobacteriota bacterium | reverse complement strand
CGCGGCGAGCTCGCCGTCCATGTAGGCCGACAGCCGCTCCGTCACGTGGGTGCCCGTCACCGCGTCAACCCTCCTCCGCTCGGCGGGGCGCGAGGCCGAGATAGGGCGCCAGGGCCGCGCGCAGCCGCTCCCGCGCCCGCGAGAGCCGGCTCATCACGGTCCCCATCGAGATCCCCAGGGCGTCGGCGATCTCGCGGTAGGACAGCTCCTCGAACGTGCGCAGGGCGAAGACCACCGACAGCGGCGCCTTGACCAGCTCCTGATCGCAGAGGAATGCGAAGACCGCTTTGACG
>DAINRN010000527.1:0-2585 GCA_036741815.1 Acidobacteriota bacterium | reverse complement strand
CGGCGGGCAGGCCGAGGAGAGCGCGCTCGAGCACCTCCCGCGCCTCGCGCTCCAGGACCAGGTCGAGCGCCCCCCGGGCGGGCGACGGGGCCTCGGCGTGGCCCTCGGGCAGCGGCTCCTCGCGCGCCTCCGGGGAGCGCACGTGGTTGATGGCGAGGTTGGCCGCGATGCGGCAGATCCACGGCCCGAAGGGACGGGCGAGGTCGAACGTCGAGAGGGCCTGGTGCGCCCGCATGAAGGCCTCCTGCGCCACGTCGTCGGCCACCTCGTGGCGGCGCACGATGCGCAGGGCGATGCCGTACACGCGCCGCTCGTAGCGCTTGACGATCTCCTCGAAGGCGAGGAGGCTCCCGCCCCGGGCCTTGGCCAGCAGGTCGGCCTCGACCGGGTCCGCCGCCGCGTGCACGGACCTATGCTCTCGCGCCGCCTCGCTCAATCAGGGCCTGCCGCAACGGCCAACGCCGCTGCCGTCAGGGATACCGGCGCGGGGCCCCCTCTATTCCCGCGGGTACGGCCTACTCCAGGACCTTGATGACCACCCGGCGGTTCTGGGCGCGGTGGGCCTTGGTCTTGTTGTCCTCCACGGGCTTGGTCTCGCCGTAAGAGATGACCTCCATGCGGTTGAGGGCGATCCCGTGCTGGTCGTGCATGTAGTTCCGCACGGCCAGGGCCCGGTCGTAGCCGAGCTTGTCGTTGTACTCCGCGGGCCCGGTGGCGTCCGTGTGGCCCTCGATCTCGAAGTAGACGCCGCGGTTCTCGGCCTTCAGCGCGGCGATGGCCTCGTCCACCATCCCCTTGGCGTCGTCGCCGACCTTGGCGCGGTTCAGGGGGAAGGTGACCTTGTCGTTGGAGAGGGTCACGGTGTAGATGAGCTTGCCCTTGGCCGCGCGCTCGGCCTCCTCGGCCTTGGTCAGGGCCCGCTGCGCGGAGCCCTTGGCCTCCGTGATCCCCGCCTGCGCCTGCGTGTTCACCTCGTCGATGCGCACCTCGTTGCGCTGGGTGCGCTCCTGGGTCTTCTCCACCTCGGTGGACAGGGTCTCCACCTTCTTGTTGACCTCTCCGACCTCACGGCTCACGTACTTCTTGGTCGCGCAGCCGGAGACGGCCACGCCCGCGATGAGGAACGGCATGAGCACTGCTCTCATTGGATCCTCCATGGTTGACCCGCGGACGCGTGCCCGCGGGGAACGTATCAGGACTGCGGCACATAACCGCTCCGGGTCCGGACCACCACGCCCTTGCGGGTGGCGCGCACCTCGACGCGGCGGAAGCGGGGTGGACCCGGCGGCGGGTCGTACCCCAGACGGTATTGGAACTTCAGCTCCGATGCGATGCGGTCGGCCGCCTTCTTCAGGGCCGTGAAATCGCTGACCGCGAAGGCGGCCCCGCCGGAGAGCCCGGCGTACCGGGCCAGGACCTCGCTGCCGGCGGTGGCCACGGCCGGCTGCTCGCCCCCCGCGAAGCGGGGGGAGGCCGGGTCGTCCAGGGGCGACAGCACGGCCAGGGTGTAGATCGGCACGTCCAGGGCGCGGGAGGTGGCGATGACCTCGTCCGGCCTGCGCTGGCTGGAGGTGTCGATGCCGTCGGTGATCACCACCACCGCGCGCCTGCCCTCCCCGTGGCTGGCCACGTCGCGCGCCGCGTGCTCCAGCGCGTCGTGCAGGGCGGTGGACCCGTAGGGCTCGATGTCGTCCATCGCCTTCAGGATCTGGTCGCGGTCGGTGGTGAACCGGACGACGCCCCAGTACTTGTTGTCGAAGGCGGCCAGGGCCGCCTCGTCCTCGGCCTGGAGCGAGGCCAGGATCTGCACCGCCGCCATGCGCGTGCTCGTGGCCTTCAGCTCGCCGTTCATGCTGCCGCTGGCGTCCATGAGCAGGAGGATCCGGGCGCGGGAATCGCGCGCGGTCGAGAAGTGCTGCAGCGGCTGGGGCCGGCCGTCCTCGAAGATGCGCAGCTCCGCGGGCTTGAGGTCCTGGACGGGCCGGCCCTGGGAGTCCACCGCCGTGGCCGAGAGCGTGACGAGGTCGGCCCGGGCCGCGAAATGGGGCACCTGGGCCCGGGCCTCCCCCGCGGCCAGCAGGGCGGCCAAGGCCAGAAGCCGAGCCGGACGTGCATCTTGCGCGTGCTTCATCCCCATTCAAACCAGTATAGGGTGTTTTCGCGCACGCGCGTCTGTGACGCGCCTCAACATGCCGCGGGGGCGTCCCAGGTCCCCGGGGCCCTCTTCAGAGGATCTTGACCACCACCACCGTCACGTCGTCGGCGGGCACGGACGCCTGCAAGAACGTGTCGAGATCGTCCAGGATTTGGTCCCCCAGGCCGGTGGCGGGCAGGGCGGCGTGTGTATCGACCAGCCCGCGCAGCCGGTCGATGCCGTAGTCCTGGCCCCCGATCGACGCGTCCACGATGCCGTCCGTGTAGAAAACGAAGACGTCGCCGGGCTCGAGGGCGAGCGTGAGCTCCTCGTAGGAGGCGTCGTCGAAGGCGCCCAGGGGCAGGCCGCTGATGTCCACGGGGGCGCACCGGCCCGTGGCCGCGCGGTACTGGAGGGGCTGGGGCAGCCCCGAGCTGGCCAGGGCCACGCT
>DAINRN010000526.1:599-2907 GCA_036741815.1 Acidobacteriota bacterium | reverse complement strand
GGACCGGACGTCCTACTTGACCCCCTGGCACTTCGCGCACACGTCGAGGAGGTGGCCCTGCAGCATGTCCTTCTTCCGTTGCTTGAGGGTCTCGCCCTGCCAGATGGCCTCGATGCCCGTGGCGAAGACGTTGGCGGTCTTGGTGCGGCCCTCGTAGTCCGTGCAGCAGGTGGTCACGTCCCCGTTCCACTGGATCACGAACTGGTCGTAGGGCGCGGGGCAGTACGTGTCCTTGACCTCGATCACGTGGCGCTCGCCCACCACGTTGCCCCAGGAATGGCAACGCTTCCAGATGAGCTCGACGCCGTCCAGGATGGTGTAGCGGCTGCCGTTCTCGTCCTGGTCCAGCAAGGTCCGGGCGCGGATGGCCTCCCAGGCGTGAGCGCGCGGTGGCACGGCGTATTTCCGCTCCAGGGCCTGCGCGAACTCGATCCAGTCCCGCACGAAGGCGAGGGCCTGCTCCTCCTCTTCGACGATCTTGTAGCTGTCGGCGTACTTGGTGTTCATGATGTCGATCTCGAGGCGGGTGCGCGCGCCCAGGGCGACCTTCCGCTCGACGGCCAGCCGGACCTTATCCCGATAGTCGTCGAAGACGAGACGGGGTGCCTTGCGGGTCTTGAACGTCTCCGCGTCCGGCGTCTGGTACGACAAGATGAGGCCGGTCAGGCCCGCGCGGTAGAGCCCGTCGATGATCGGCTGGGTGATGAGACCGCAGTTGGTGTTCATCTCGATGCCCACGCCGAGCGACTCCGCCCGCTCCACGATGGGGATGAGGTCGGGATGCAGGAAGGGCTCGCCCATCTGGTGGAGCTTCACGGGGTAGAGAGGCCCCAGCCAGGACTTCTTGGCCGCGATCTCCTCGAGCAGACGGAAGACCTTCTCCTTCTTCATGAACCCGCGGCGCCGCCCCATGATGTCGTCGGGGCACCAGGTGCACTTGAAGTTGCAGGCGTTGGTGATCTCGATGAAGAGGTAGTTGATGGGGTAGAAGCGGCCCGGCATCTTCCGTAGCTCGGGCAGGGGAGCCACCGCCGGGAAGGCCGCTACGTCCGCGGGCGGAGTCAGCGTCACCACCACCCGGGATAGGAGCACCTCGCGGCGGAACTCGACCCGGAACGACGCGCCGAGGTTCTGGGTGCGGCCGGGGTCGAGCTCGGGCAGCGGGAAGAGCGAACGCCGGAAACGCCTCAGCCCGGCGGCGTCGCCGTTCCACCTCTGCTCGGCGGGCTTGTACAGGCCGTCCATGGGCGCGCCGGCGTCACGGGAGGCGTACTGCACGCGGAACTCCGCGTAGCGCGCGCCGAAGTACTCGACGTCCAGCCAGATCCCGTCGCCGGCCCTGGCCAGGAACTCCGCGGGAAGGACGAAGTACACGTAGTGGGACTTCTCGTCGGGGGAGAGGCAGGGGCGCCCCTGGACGGTCGTGACCTCCCAGACCCCGTCTCCCTCGCGCGGGACGAGCAGGTCTCCGCGGGGGCCGTCGGCGTCGACCGTCAGCTCCAGGCGACCCGGCCCGTGGAAGAGGCGGCCGAGCGCGCTCCCGATCCTCGACAACGCGGCGGTCATGGCTTCTGCTGCATCTCCGTCCCGATCCGGAGCGTCCCGGCAATGATATCGCACCACTGGTACACCCGCGGATAGACGTCTTCGCGGGCCTCGAAGGTCAGCGAGTACCCGCGCGCGCCCGAGACGCGGTAGTAGCGCCGCACGCGCGACTCGGCGATGGGCGTCTCGGTGCTCAGGACGTCCAGGTAGCCGTCCTGCCAGGGGGCGTGGCTCACGCGCTGGAACGCCTCGCCCTGCTTGTCGCGCGTGGCCTTGTAGAAGGCGGCCACGCCTCCGTCGGCGGCCGTGGGCTCCACGGTCAGGGTCAGCGAGCCGTGCACGGTCTGGCCGCTCTTGTCCGCCCCCATGGCCGGGCTCGTGAACTGCATGAGCAGGGTGCCGCCCCCGGAAAAGCGCCGCGTCTCCCGCCAGGACGGCGGGATGCGGATGGAGAAGCCGAAGCCGTCGTCGCGCTCCTCGGTGTACGCGGCGGGCCGCTCGAGCGTGAGGCTCCGGTTCATCTCGTCCAGGACGGGGAACTGCCGCTCGAACAGCGGCGCCTCACCCTGGCTGTAGAGCCCGTAGACGTTCGACTGCTCCTCGAGCAGCAGCAGGGAGTGCCGGGTGGCGCCGTCGGGCGAGGCGAACATGTAGGACTTTCCGCGGGCGGTCCCGCGGGTCTCGTCGCGCGAGGAGGCCACGTTGTTGCCCGCCAGGTAGGTCTGGGCGTTGAGGACGCGGGGGCAGGCCGAGTTGCTATCGT
>DAINRN010000526.1:0-589 GCA_036741815.1 Acidobacteriota bacterium | reverse complement strand
GAGCTTCATGGCCAGGGGGCCGGCCAGGAGCGTCACCGACACCGCGGGCTTGCGCTGCGGCCCGGTGGGCGGGCCCAGGAAGTAGCGGTACCACATCCCGTCCTGCTCCGCTTCGTCCGTTTTCCAGCTCGACGGGTAGCGCACGCTCAGGCCGTGGTCCGCGTTGAAGTAGGTGAGGAGCGGCTCGCGGGGCGTGCCCCTGCAGGCGGTAGCGGCCAGGCCCACGCCCACGGCGAGGTGGGCGAGGCCGCGCCTACTCGAGGCGGTAATTGGGGGCTTCCTTCGTGATGATCACGTCGTGGACGTGGCTCTCCTTCAAGCCCGCGCTCGAGATGCGGACGAAGCGGGAGCGGGCCTGGAGGTCCCGGATGGACGGCGTGCCGCAGTAGCCCATGCCCGCGCGCAGGCCGCCCACGAGCTGCTGGACCATGGCGGAGAGCGAGCCCTTGTAGGGCACCATGCCCTCGATGCCCTCGGGCACGAGCTTGGTGGCGTTGCCCTCGAACTCCTGGAAATAGCGGTCGCGCGAGCCTTCCTTCATGGCCCCGATGGAGCCCATGCCGCGGTAGCTCTTGAAGGAGCGGCCCTG
>DAINRN010000525.1:0-2912 GCA_036741815.1 Acidobacteriota bacterium | reverse complement strand
GAATGGATTCCCATGACCTCTCCGCTCAGCCTGTTCAGACCGGTATTGCTGCTGCTTGCCCTGTCGCTTGGAGCTGTCACGAACGCCACAGCACAAACGCGCGACGTGGCCGGCGCCAGGGATTATCCCGGCAACGGACGCTTCGGTGGCAGCGTGGTCACGGTCACCTCGCGGCTCGCCGAGGCCGGCGGCGCGGGCGCCGCCGGCTACGCCGTGTCCAAGGCCGCCGTGGTGGCCATGACCCGCGTCCTGGCCCTGGAGAACCGCGACCGCGGCGTGCGCTTCAACTGCGTGATGCCCGGGATCATCGACACGCCCGCCAACCGGAAGGCCATGCCCGGCGCCGACGAATCGGCGTGGACGCCCCCGGCGGCGATCGCCCGCGTCATCGCGTTCCTGCTCTCCCCGGCATCCGCGGCCGTCAGCGGAGCCGTGGTTCCCGTGGATGGGAGGGCCTGACCTTCGACCTGGCGCGGGACGAGCGGCGAGCTATCGGGCGAGCCAGGGCGCAGCGACGAGGCCGGCCAGGAGGATCAGCAGGCCGCCGACCACGAGCACGATCAGCCAGACGAGACGCGAGCCCGAGGAACCCCGCCGCGCGGGCGCGGCGGGCGCGGGACCCAAAGGCCCGGTGAGCAATCGCTTCTGACAGCGGGCACAGCCCGCCACGTGCGCGGCCACGTCCGCCGGCGCGCGCCCGGGCGTGGCGCGCTGGAACGCGGCGAGCCCGGCCGCGGTGAGGCAGCCCTGGCGATCGAAGAGCGGACCGGTGCTCGCGGGCGCGGTCACGGGCGGGCCACCGCGGGCCGCGCGCCATCGGGTATGGACTCCGTGCGGACGAGCTCGGCGTCCCCGTCCGGCGGGCGGGGCACGGCCAGCCCCTCCCGCCGCAGGGCCTCGAACAGGCCCTCGGGCGGATCCACGCGCCGGCGATACGGCCGCCCGCTCGCGTCCACGTAGACCGGACAGCCCGGCGTCGCGCAAGAGTCCTTCGTATACGCCGGGCGCCGGTCCAGATCCTTGTGGCCGCGTATCGAGGCCACGGTGAGGCGCCCGCCCGACATGTCGAGGAGCGTCCGCAGCAGCCAGGCCAGGGTCCGGACCTGGGCCTCCGGGAACGGATCGCCGCTGCGGCCGGAGTGCGAGACCTCGATGCCCACCGTGTGCGAGTTGGCGTTGTGGAGGTGCCCGTAGACGGGATGGGCCTCGGCGGCAAGGCGGCGCCGCCACGCGTCGTCGGCTTCCCTGTCCACCGGCGGCCGGAAGGACGCAGGCTCGTCGGGCGGGTGATGGCGCGGCCACAGTGAGCCGTCCGTCCAGACGATCCAATGGGCGCCGAACCGCGGCTTCCAGAGCGCCTGCGTCTCGGCGGGTGTGAAGAAACGGAAGCGGCGGGCGGGATTCCGAAACGAAGGACCTCCCGGTACGTGGACGACGATCTCCCGGACGCGGGCCGGCAGCGATACGGCGGCGGAGCTCGGACGCCCTCCGGCCGGTTCGGCCGCCGCGAGCACCAGCGCCGCCAGGGCCATGGCGGTCACGCCGCGGCCATCGCGGGCAGGATGTCCTCGACCTCGCCGCGGAGGACCTGCACCTCGCCCAGCGATCCGGCGCATGGCGCCATGCCCGGTATCGTGGTGGCCGACGCCACGCGTGTCAACGCCGCGGCTCGGCTATACTGCGAGGACCGCCGCGCACCATGCCCTTCGAGAAGACCGCCACGCGACTGTGGAAGCGACTGGGCCGCGAGGAGCGGCTGGCCGCCGCTGCCGAGTTCTGGCGGGAGACACCGCAAGAGGTCGGCGGAGCCGCCCTGGCCGCCATCGTGAAGGCGCGGCACCTGCGCCCCCAGTCGGCCCGGTCCCTCGGCGAGGAGGAGAAGGCCCGGAGCCTGGCCGGTGTGCTGGAGCCCGGCGAGACCGTGGCCTCGGCCCTTCTCGTGGCGCTGCACCTGGGGCCGAGACGGCCCATGCTGGCCGCCTTCCTGGATGCCGCGGGTCTGCCCCACGAGAACGGCATCCTCAAGGAAGACGACACGACGCGGCCCTCCGAGGCCGCCGCCCGCGCCGGGGTCCAGGCGCTGGCCGCCTCCTTCACGCCCGCCGAGATCGAGACCTACCTGAACACCCTGTGGCTGCAGGACCCGGAGCGCTGGGGGGCGCTCCTCGACAGCCACGAATGGATTTGAGACGGGCGCCTCGCGGCCGGCGCGCCAGGGCTTAGCATGGAGGTGAAGGGCCCCGGCTCACGGAAGGCGCGCGAGGAGGAGCTATGTTTCCCATCGGCGACGACGACGTCCCCGGAGGCGGCAGCCGCCTGGTCACGCTGGCGCTGGTGGCCGCCAACATCCTCGCGTTCTTCCTCGAGCTGAGCCGGCCCACCGAGGCCGCCCTCCAGTCGTTCATCCAGGCGTGGGGCGTGGTACCGCGCGAGTACTCGGCAGGCGCCGATCTCGCGCCCCGCATCCCGCTGCCTTTCTGGAGCACGCTGCTGACCTCGATGTTCCTCCACGGAGGCTGGATGCACCTCGGGGGCAACATGCTCTACCTCTGGATCTTCGGCGACAACCTGGAGAAGGTGATGGGCCACGTGCGCTTCCTGATCTTCTACCTGGTGTGCGGCGTGGCCGCGGGCCTCGCCCACATCGCCTTCAACACCCGCTCCAACGTGCCGACGGTCGGGGCCTCGGGCGCCATCAGCGGGATCCTCGGCGGCTACATGGTGATGTTCCCGCGCAACCGCGTGCGCGTGCTCACGAACAGGGGCGTGGCCGCGGTGCCGGCGTTCGTGATGCTCGGGCTCTGGATCCTGATCCAGCTCGTGAGCGGCTTCGGAGCCGTGGCCACCACCGAGGAGACGGGGGGCGGCGTCGCGTTCATGGCCCACGTGGGCGGCTTCGTCGCGGGCCTCAT
>DAINRN010000524.1:0-2914 GCA_036741815.1 Acidobacteriota bacterium | reverse complement strand
GCGACCTGACAGCGCTCAGCGGCTGAGCCGCGACAGCGCCTTGCTCGCCTTCCGCACCCAGGGCCTCACGTCCCGCTGCAGGTAGGAAGGGACCATCTCGGCCTCGTCGATGATCCGCTGCAGCGAGCGACAGGCCGCGGGGCGGTCGCCCAGCAGCCCCTGCACCGCCGCGAGCTCGTAGAGGATCTCGGGCCGGCCCCGGCGCTCCGCCAGCTCTTCGAGGCTCGCGCGCGCACCGGCGAGGTCACCGGCGCCCTGCTGGGCACGGCCGAGGGCGAAGAGCGCGTCGTCGGAGTCGAACGAGCGATCGCGCTCGACCACCGCCTGAAGCACGGGAGCCGCGTCCGCGTTACGGCCCGCGCCCAGCAGCGAGAGGCCGAGCTCATAGCGGGCGTCGAGGTTGTCCGGGTTCCGCTCCAGGGCGCGCCGCGCCGCGTCCGCCGCCTTGTCGAACTCGTTCCGGGCCCGGAGCAGCGAGGCGTATTCGTACCAGGTGGCGGCGTTGTCGAGGCGCTTCACCTCCACCTCCGCCCGCCGCACGTCCGCCGCCGTCACCTTTCGCGGCCGGAACGTGACGCGCGCCAAGGCGCCGGTGCCGACGTATTCGGAGAGGAAATAGACAGCGGCCCCGAGCGGGCCGAAGAGCAGGATGATCCAGAGCCAGCGGGACGCATGCCCGCGGCGCACGGCCTCCACCGCCATCCAGAGCGTGAAGCCCGTCGCGAGCAGGTAGATGACCATTGATCGCCAGTTGTCTGCGGACGGAATGGCCGTCCGGCGGCGGCCATTCTACGCCGACGCCGGGCCGCGACGACGGTCCTGTGGCCCCGATCACAGCCTTCGCTCACACCGGACGGCGAGACGTCTACTTCGCATCCCCGTGTCGCGGCCGTCATCCGTTTCGGTCCAGAATGGGCGCGGCGCGAAAGGAGTACCAACCATGGACGTGACCGTGAACCTCGCCCTCGCGACCCTTTTGGTGGCGGTCGTCGGCACCGTCGCCTCCGATCAGCCGGCAAAGGATTGGCCGATCCACGACGAGAGCCGGCCCCAGCCTGCTGTCGTCGACGCGGGCCCGGGTCCGGAGCGGCCCGCGCCGCCGCCATCGGATGCGATCGTGCTCTTCGATGGGAAGGACCTCGCGAAGTGGCGGTCCACGAAGGATGGCGGTCCTGCGAAATGGAAGGTCGAGAACGGCACCATGGAGGTGGTTCGGGGCACAGGCGATATCCGCACAGAGCAGGCGTTCGGGGACTGCCAGCTCCACGTGGAGTGGGCGACGCCGGCGCCCCGCGCCGGCGAGGAGGGACAGCACCGCGGGAACAGTGGGGTGTTCCTCATGGGCCTCTACGAGATCCAGGTCCTCGACTCCTACGGGAACCGCACGTATCCCGACGGGCAGGCGGCCGCGCTGTACGGCGCGTACCCGCCCCTCGTCAACGCCTCGCGCCCGCCGGGCCAGTGGCAGACCTACGACATCGTCTTCCGCGTCCCGCGCTTCGACGGCGCGGGCAAGCTCCTCCGCCCGGCGCGCACCACCATCCTCCACAACGGCGTCCTCGTCCAGGACGGCCGGGAGCAGCCCGGGCCCACGGCCCACAAGGCGCGCCCGCCGTACAAGGCCCACGCGGACAAGCTCCCGCTCGGCCTCCAGGATCACGGCGACGCGGTGCGTTATCGCAACATCTGGATACGCGAGCTGGGCGAGCCGGAGCCTCAACTGCCGAGGGAGTGATGGCGGAGGAGTACGACGTCTGCGTGGTGGGCTCGGGCGCCGGCGGCGGCATGGCGGCCAAGGTCCTGGCCGAGGGCGGCGCGCGCGTCGCGCTCCTGGAGGCGGGGCCGATGTGGGACGCGGCCAAGGATGGGGCCATGTTCACCTGGTCCTACTCCTCGCCGCGGCGGGGTGCCGGATCCCGCCGGAAGCCGTTCGGCGAGTTCGACGGCTGCCTGGGCGGGTGGGACCTCGAGGGCGAGCCCTACACGGTGGCCGAGGGCCAGAAGTTCCTGTGGTGGCGGGCGCGCATGCTCGGCGGGCGCACGAACCACTGGGGCCGCATCTCCCTGCGCTTCGGCCCCTGGGACTTCAAGGGCAGGAGCCGCGACGGGCTGGGGGACGACTGGCCCATCTCCTACGACGACATCAAGCCCTACTACGACAAGCTCGACCAGATGGTCGGCCTGTTCGGCTCGAACGAAGGGCTGGAGAACGAGCCCGACGGCATCTTCCAGCCGCCGCCCGCCCCGCGCGCCTACGAGCGGCTGATCAAGAAGACCTGCGACGGACTGAAGATCACGTGCATCCCGTCGCGGATGTCGATCTTGACCCGGCCGCTCAACGGCCGGCCGGCGTGCCACTACTGCGGCCAGTGCGGTCGCGGCTGCGCCACGGCCTCGAACTTCTCGACCCCTTCGGTGCTGCTGCCGCCGGCGTTGAAGACGGGGCGGCTCACGATCCTGACCGGCGCCATGGCGCGCGAGGTGCTGACGAACGACGAGGGCCTGGCCACCGCGGTCTCCTACGTGAACACGGCCACCGGCCGCGAAGAGCAGGTGAAGGCGAAGGTGGTGGTGCTGGCGGCCAGCGCCTGCGAGACGGCGCGGCTGCTCCTGAACTCCAAGGCGCCGCGCCACCCGGACGGCCTCGCCAACTCCAGCGGCGCGGTCGGCCGCTACCTGACCGACACCACCGGGACGACCGTGCAGGGCCACATACCGAAGCTCGAAGGCCTGCCGCCGTTCAACGAGGACGGAGCGGGCGGCATGCACGTCTACATGCCGTGGTGGCTGTACGACAGCAAGCTCGATTTCGCGCGCGGCTACCACCTCGAGCCCTGGGGCGGCCGCGACATGCCCGGCTACGGTTTCATGGGCGGCATCCACAAGCTCAACGGCGGTGGCTACGGCAAGAAGC
>DAINRN010000523.1:0-2917 GCA_036741815.1 Acidobacteriota bacterium | reverse complement strand
ATGGGCAGAACCTTCGCGCGCTCCTGGTCGTCGAGCGCGTCCTGCCGTGCGCGCACCATCCCCTCCACCACCGGGTCCACCCACTCGAGGTGGCTCGGGTTCGGGGCCACGCTCACGGCCAGCGTCTGGCCCGTGTCCGCGTGGTGGGTGCCGGTGGCCCCCAGGTGGTACTTCACGTCGCCCGAGCCCTGGGTGGAGTCCGGGTCCGCCTGTCCCTCGAACTCCGAGAAGATCTGGGCCAGCGGCTTGCCGATGGTGTTGGCCAGGACGTTCAGGCGGCCGCGGTGGGCCATGCCGATCACGGACTCCCGCACGCCCTGGCGCGCGGCGTCGGAGAGCACGCGGTCCAGGAGCGGGATGGTGGACTCGCAGCCCTCCAGGGAGAAGCGCTTGTGGCCGACGTACTTCGCGTGCAAGAAGCGCTCGAAGCTCTCCGCCTCCACCACCTTCTCGAGGACCCGGCGGCGCGCCGCGGGGTCGAGGGCCGGCCGGTTCCGCGTGGACTCCATCCGGACCTGCAGCCACTCCTTGCGCTCGGGGTCGGCGATGAACATGTACTCGACGCCGATGGTGCCGCAGTAGGTGTCGCGCAGGATCTCGAGCATCTCCCGCAGGGTGGCCCGGTCCTTCCCCGAGAGGCCATTGGTGATGAACTCGCGGTCCAGGTCCCACAGCGTGAGGCCGTAGGTCGCCGGGTCCAGGTCGCGGTGGGGCGCGCGCTTGGAGTCGAGGGGATCGAGGTCGGCCACGAGGTGGCCGCGCACGCGGTAGGCGTTCACGAGCTGGAGCACGCGGGCCTGCTTCTCCACCGCCTCGTCGCTTCCCGCGGGGCCGAAGAGGCCCGGCGTCTGGTCGATCTCCCAGCGCACGGGACGGTGCGGGACCTTGAGGTCCTCGAAGATCCGCTCGTAGAAGGAGTCCTCGCCCTTGAGCAGCTCCTCCATGCGGGACAGGAACAGCCCCGACTCCGCGCCCTGGATGATCCGGTGGTCGTAGGTCGAGGTGACGGTCATGACCTTGCTGATGCCCAGGACGGAGAGGGTGCGGGGGGCCATGGACCGGTACTCCGCGGGGTAGTCCAGGGCCCCCGTGGCCACGATCAGGCCCTGCCCGGGCATGAGCCGCGGCGCGGAGGAGGTGGTCCCGACGGTGCCGGGGTTGGTGAGGGACACCGTGGTGCCCAGGAAGTCGTCGGGCGAGATGGTCCCCTTGCGGGAGCGGGCCACGAGGTCGTCGAAGGCCTTGAGGAAGCCCGCGAAGTCGAGCGTGTTGGCGTCCTTGATGTTGGGGACGAGGAGGGTGCGCGTCCCGTCCTTGCGCTGCACGTCCACCGCCAGGCCCAGGCGGACCGCGTCGCGCTGGATGCGGTGGGGCGCGCCCTCCAGCTCTGCGTACGCGTCGTTGAGTCGCGGGAACGTCTCGAGCGCCCGCAGGATGGCCCAGGCCACCAGGTGCGTGAAGCTGACCTTGCCCCCGCCGGTGGAGTCGCGGTGCTTGTTCAGGATGCGCCGGTTCTCTTCCAACGTGCGCACCGGGATCGTGCGCACGGAGGTCGCGGTGGGCACGAGGAGGCTCGCCTCCATGTTCTCGACGATGCGGAGGGCGCCCCCGCGAATGGGGGTGGCGATGTCGCCGGGAAGGATGACGGGGACCATGAGGGCCTTGCCGGGCCGGTCGCGGACCGCCGGCGCGGTCGCCGGGACGGGATCCTGCCGCGCCAGCGTCGTGGCCCGGGCGGGGGCGGACGACGGGCCGTCGTGTGCCAGGAGCGTGACGGGGCCGTCGTCCTTGTCGGCAGCGACGCCCAACATGCGGTCGAAGTAGTCGCGCCAGCTCGACTCCACGCTGCGGCGGTCGCGGCGGTATTGGTCGAGGAGGTCGAGCGCGAACACGTAGTTCGTCCCGAAGTCGTTGATCAGGTTGTCGAGAAGGGGATCCGTGGACGATTCGGGCACGTAACGAGTCTATGCCCCCGCCGCGGCAGGGATCAACTATCAGCCCGAGCGGGGGTTCAAGGGGGTGCGACGTAGCACCCCCTTGCTCAATAGAAGATTCTGAACACCATCCGCTCGCGTACCTTGACGGGCACGCGGTCGCCCCCGCGCAGGCCGGGCTCGAAGCGCCAGAGCGGGAGCAGGGCCCGGATGCGCTGCTCGTCCTCGCTCCCGAGCGCGTTCAAGAGGCGGACGTCGTAGAAGCGCCCGTCGGCGCCCACCAGGCCCTCGACCTCCACCTCGCCCTCATGGTGGACGCGGCGGGCCGGGTCCTGCCGGATGGTGTCGAACCACATCAATCGCAGCGGACGCGTGGTGATGAAGTGGTCGGCCGTGGGCTCCGCGGGCGGCTTGCCCGCCGCAATGTCGAAGGCCACGCCGTGGTCGCGCAGGTAGGCCTCTGGCGTCTGCAGGACCTGTCCCAGCGGCCCCTCGAGGTCCGCGGTCGTGGCGGCGGCGTCGAAGCCGGACACGTTGAGGAGGATCTGCGCCTGGTCGCTGCCGCATCGCTCCTGGCGCGCTCCGCGCTTGGCCAGCCGCGGCCTGCCGAGCGGCTCGAGGGTGAAGACGGCCGTGCTCCCGTCGAAGCGGGCCTGGCGCACCTGGGCCACGACGTCGCACTCGCCGCGGGCGGAGGCGAGCTCGTCGCGCTTGAGGGACGGTTTCGCCACGTCGCCGACGCGGCGCAGGACGAGCGTGCGGCCCGCGTATCCGGCCAGCGGGTCGGGACCCGCGGGTACCGCCTGCGGCTGCGCCTTCGGGGCGGCCGACTTGCAGCCCGCGCCCGCCGTCACCGCCACCGCCACGCCCAGAAGGGCGAGCTTGAGCCGCCGATGCGCGTTCATGCCTCCTCCTTTTCTCGACCCCCCACCCTATCCCTCCCCACGTAGGGGGAGGGAACTGCGGTTGCGAGATCGGCTCCG
>DAINRN010000522.1:0-2919 GCA_036741815.1 Acidobacteriota bacterium | reverse complement strand
ACCAGCGTCGGCTACGGCGCGTCCTTCCAGGGGCTCGCCGCCCTCCTGGCCATGCTCAACACCTGCGCCACGGGTGTGGCGGTGGTCAATATCGACAACGGCTTTGGCGCGGGTTACATGGCCAGCGTGATCCTGCGCGGCACGCAGAGGGTGAATCGCCGCCGCGCCCCGGGCTAGAAACCGGCCCCGCGATCTTGACAAAACCCCTGACGCTGCACATCTTTGTGTCATTGCCGTCCCGGTCCTGACCCTGCGGGCGCTCCATCGGTCTCTCCCCCCTCTAAATCGCTAAGGGAGAAGGGTTTGAACTCGAACACGTACCGCGTTCTCGAATTCGAGGCCATTCGGACGCTTCTCCTGTCGCATGCAGGGTCTGTTCCGGGCCGGGACCGGTTGGGCCGTCTGGAGCCCGCCATAAATCCTTCAGAGGTCCGGGACAGGCTGGCCACCACCGGCGAGGGAGTCGCCGTCGTGGACGCCCTGGGCCGGCAGCCGTACCACGACCTGCCCGACCTCCTGCCCATCCTGCGCGAGGCGCGGGTGGCGGGGGCCCGCCTCGAGCCGAAGGCCCTGATGGACGCCGCCTCTTTCATCGAGGGAGGGATGGAGGTGGCCCGTCGCGTGGCGCTGGTCGAGGCGGCGCCGCGGCTGGCGCGCCGCGCGGCCGAGGTCAAGGACGCGACCGAGGTGGCCGCGGCCATCCGGCGCGCGATCCTGCCCTCGGGCGAGGTGGCCGACGACGCCAGCCCCCGCCTGGCCGACATCCGCCGCAACCTGGCCCGCCTGCGGCTGCGGCTGCAGTCGGTCATGGAGTCGTTCCTGCGCGGCAAGGAGGCCGACCGGCTGCTGCAGGACAAGCTCATCACCACACGCAACGACCGCTACGTCCTCCTGCTGAAGGCCGAGCACCGCGGCGACGTCCCCGGGATCATCCACGGCAGCTCCGGCTCGGGCGCGAGCGTCTTCGTGGAGCCCATGCCCGCGGTGGAGCTGAACAACGACATCGTCTCCATGGGCGACGACGAGCGGGAGGAGGTCGCGCGCATCCTCCTGGAGCTGACGTCGCGCGTGGCCGCGCGCGCCGCGGACCTGGACCACGCGGCCGCCGTCCTGGGCGAGCTGGACGCGGTCCAGGCCATGGCCCTCGTGGCGCGGGACATGGGCGCGTCGCCACCGGAGATCGCTGACGGTCTGGAGCTGGATCTGATCGACGCCCGTCATCCGCTGCTCATGCCGGCATTGACGGAGCGGCTGGGGATGCCGCGCCGCTCCAGCCGGGAGCCCGTCCCCGTCACCTTGCGGGTCGGGTTCGGCTCGCCGGTCCTCGTGATCAGCGGTCCCAACACCGGCGGGAAGACGGTGGCCCTCAAGACCGTAGGTCTGCTGGCGCTCATGGCACAGTGCGGCCTGCACGTCCCCGCCGCGCCCGGCAGCGTCCTGCCGGTCTTCCGGCGCATCTATGCCGACATCGGCGACGAGCAGTCGATCGCGGCCGACCTGTCCACCTTCTCCGCGCACCTGGCCACGATCGTGGAGATGACCCGGGACCTCTCGGCTCCGTCGCTGGTGCTGCTGGACGAGGTGGGGGCGGGCACCGACCCCACCGAGGGCGGGGCCCTGGGCGTCGCCATCGTGGATTACTTCCGCGCGCGGGGGGCCATGGTCATGGCCACCACGCACCACGGCCTGCTGAAGGCCTACGCCCAGGCCACGCCCGGCGTGGCCTGCGCCTCGTTCGGGTACGACCCGAAGACGTACGAGCCCAGCTACCGCCTGCACCTGGGGAAGCCGGGGCGCAGCCTGGCCCTGGAGATGGCCGAGCGTCTCGGCCTGGCGCCGGCGGTGGTGAAGGACGCGCGCGCGCGCCTGGACGACAAGGAGGCGCAGGCCGAGGCGCTCCTCAAGAAGCTGGAGGAGGACCAGGCCCTGCTCCGGCGGGAGGCGGACCGCATCGCCGCCGACCGGGCCGCGCTGCGCGAGGAGCAGGAGCGGCTGCGCGCCGAGGACCGGGAGATCGCCGCGCGCAAGCGCACGGAGCTGGAGGCCTTCGCCCGGGACCTGCGCCGGCGTGGCGAGGAGGCGGCGCGCAAGGCGGCCGATGCCATCCACGAGGCCGTGCGCAAGGTCGAAGGATCGCGCAAGTCCGCCGCGGCCACCGCCGGCAAGGCCCGCACGGCCGCCGTGAGCGCGATCCGCGAAGCCCAGGAGGAGGCGCTGGCCGACGTGGGCTTGCCGCCCGAGCCCGAGGCCCCGGGCGCGCCCCTCCAGGTCGGGGCGCGGGTGAAGGTGAGGGGCCTCGGCGTCACCGGCGAGCTGCTCGCGCTCTCCGGCGAGGGCGAGGCGGAGCTGGCGGTCTCCGGCAAGCGGCTCAAGGTCCCGCGCGGCGAGCTGGTGGTGGTCGCGGGCGCCGGCGCGCCGCGTCTGGCGTCACCGCGCGCGGGCGGGTCCGTCGTGCACTCCAAGAGTCCGGGCACGGTGGCCTCGGAGATCAACCTCGTCGGGCTCACCGTGGACGAGGCCCTGCCGCGGGTGGACAAGCTGCTGGACGACGCCTTCCTGGCCGAGCGGAAGCAGGTGCGGGTCGTCCACGGGTTCGGCGCCGGCCGCCTGCGCCAGGCTGTGGCGGGACTGCTCGAAGGGCATCCGCACGTGGCCGGCTTCCGCCTCGGGGGCACGGGCGAGGGCGGCGGTGGCGTGACCGTCGTGGAGCTGAAGGAATAGATGGCCTTCCCCGACAGCTTCGTAGAGGAGGTCCGGCGCACCGCCGACATCGTGCGCTACATCTCCGAGCACGTCAGCCTGCGCAAGATGGGGACGTCGTGGAAGGGCCTGTGCCCGTTCCACCAGGAGAAGACGCCGTCGTTCAACGTGCGGCAGGACCCGCCGGTCTTCCACTGCTTCGGCTGCGGCGAGGGCGGC
>DAINRN010000521.1:0-2923 GCA_036741815.1 Acidobacteriota bacterium | reverse complement strand
TGCCGGCGGCCTCCATGGCCTTCATCTTCTCCGCGGCGGTGCCCTTGCCTCCCGAGATGATGGCCCCCGCGTGGCCCATGCGCCGGCCGGGCGGCGCGGTCTGCCCCGCGATGAAGCCGACGATGGGCTTGCGGACGTGCTCCTTGGCCCAGGCCGCGGCCTCTTCCTCCGCGCTCCCCCCGATCTCGCCGATCATCACGATCGCGCGCGTGCCCGCGTCGTCGTTGAAGAGACGCAGCGCGTCGGTGTGGTTGGTGCCGATGATGGGATCGCCGCCGATGCCGATGCAGGTGGACTGGCCGATGCCCAGGGCGGTCAGCTGCGCCACCGCCTCGTAGGTCAGCGTCCCGCTGCGGCTCACCACGCCCACCTCTCCGCCCTTGTGGATGTGGCCCGGCATGATCCCGACCTTGCACTTCTCCGCCGGCGAGATGATCCCCGGGCAGTTCGGCCCGATGAGCCGCGTCGGCTTTCCCTCGAGGTAGGTGGCCGCCCGCATCATGTCGATCGTCGGGATGCCTTCGGTGATGCAGACGACGAGCGGGATGCCCGCGTCCGCCGCCTCCATGATGGCGTCCGCCGCCCCCGGCGGGGGCACGAAGATCCCGGTGACGTTGGCCCCCGTCTTGCGCACCGCCTGCTCCACGGTGTCGAAGAGCGGGAAGCCTTCGTGGACGGTCCCGCCCTTACCGGGCGTGACGCCGCCCACGACGTTCGTGCCGTAGTCGCGGCAGCCGATGGCGTGGAAGGTGCCGTGCTTGCCCATCCCCTGCACGAGCAGGCGCGTCTCCTTGCCCACGAGCACGCTCATCGCGCGGCCCCCGCCGCCGCTACCACCTTGCGCGCCGCCTCCGTCATGTCGTCGGCGGTGACGAAGTTCAGGCCCGAGGTCCGCAGCATCTCCTTGCCCTTGTCCTCGTTGTTGCCCTTCATGCGGATGACCACGGGGACCTTCACGCCCAGGTCGCGCACGGCCGCGATCACGCCCTCCGCGAGGACGTCGCAGAGGAGGATGCCGCCGAAGATGTTGATGAGGACGGCCTTCACCTCGGGATCGGCGAGCAGGATGCGGAAGGCGTTGCGGATCTGGTCCGCGTTGGCGCCGCCGCCCACGTCCAGGAAGTTGGCCGGGCCGCCGCCCGCCAGCTTGATGATGTCCATGGTGGCCATGGCCAGCCCGGCGCCGTTCACCATGCAGCCGACGTTGCCGCCCTCCAGCTTGATGTAGTTCAGGCCGTGCTTGCTGGCGTCCACCTCGAGCGGGTCCTCCTCGTCGAGGTCGCGCAGCTCCTTCAGCTCCGGGTGCCGGTAGAGCGCGTTGTCGTCGAAGTTGACCTTGGCGTCGAGGGCCAGGAGCCTCCCGTCCTTCGTCATGAGGAACGGGTTGATCTCGACGAGCGAGGCGTCGGTGCCTTCGAAGGCCCTGTACACGGCCTGCATGAAGGTCACGGCCTTGGGCACGACGGCGGCGGGCAGCCCCAGGCCGAAGGCGAGCTTGCGCGCCTGGAAGGCCTGGAAGCCGGCCGCCGGCGTCACGGCCTCCTTGAGGATGGCCTCCGGGTCCTTCGCCGCCACCTCCTCGATGTCCATGCCGCCCTGGGCCGAGGCCATGAAGACCGGCACGCCGCGCCCGCGGTCCACCACCACGGCCAGGTACATCTCCTTGGCTCCGGCGAGGTCGAGGCCGTCCTCGATCAGCAGCCGCCGGACGACGCGGCCCTCGGGGCCCGTCTGGTGAGTCTTGAGGGTCATGCCGAGCATCGCCTTGGCGATCGTCTCGGCCTCCTCGACGGTGCGGGCGAGCTTCACGCCGCCGCCCTTGCCGCGGCCGCCGGCGTGGATCTGGGCCTTCACCACCACGGGCGGACCCAGCTCCTTGGCGATCTCCACCGCCTCGGCCTCGGTGTAGGCCACCTTGCCCGGCGGGACGGGCACGCCGAAGGAGGCGAGGACGGCCTTGCCCTGATATTCGTGGATTTTCATGCCCGAGTCTGGCGGCGCGCGCGGCCGGAGGACAGGACGGATTCTAGGGGCCGAGTGGAACCCGAGTCAACCGCATCACGCGGGGCCTCACGCCTCCCGCACCCATTCCTCGCCGCGCTTCGTGTAGCGCACGGCCGTCAGGGGGCCGAAGCGCGCGCCGTCCCAACCGCGGACCGCGAGGGAGAGCGCGGGGCCGTCCCGCCCCCGCGACCCCCCGATACGTTCAGTCGATCTCGCGCGGTGGCCGCGTCAGATCGGGTTGCGCCCCTGGATCACGCTGATCAGCACCACCACGATCGCGACGACCAGCAGGATGTGGATGAACCCACCCAAGGTGTTGGACGTGACCATCCCCAGGAGCCACAGGATGAGAAGGATCACGAAGATCGTCCAGAGCATGGACTTTCCTTTCTGGCGCGCGCCGAAGTCGCTCCAGATCCGAGGTTCGACTGTCCAGGCAGCGCGTCGAGAGTGGAAGGAGCAATCGGCGTGCCATGCGAAATGGCCCTTCTACCGAGCGCCTGCGCTGATGCGGCTGCCTTTGACAACGACAACATGTAGTTTTTACAGGAGGCGCACGCAAGGCCGGGCTGATGCATCGATGAGTGCCGTGCCTCTACAATGGAGCCGTGGAGAGCAGAAACGGGAGTGGCGGCTGGGCGCTGCCGTTCCTGGCCGGTGTCGCCGCGGGCACCGCCGGCTTCACGCTGCTCCGCGCCCTCGAGCGGAAACAGATCATCGATCCCAGCCTCTTCCGGGGCCTCCAGCAGAAGGGGGCGATCGACCCTGTGGTCGTGGTGCCGGGGATCATGGGCAGCTGCCTGATGCGGCCCGACGGGACCGCGGTCTGGCTGAACCTCCGCAACGCCCTCGGCCACTACAACCTGAGCCTCCCGTTCGCGCTTCCGTTGTCGGAATGCCGCGACGACCTCGTGCCCGG
>DAINRN010000520.1:0-2930 GCA_036741815.1 Acidobacteriota bacterium | reverse complement strand
CGAGGCGCCCGAGGAATGGCGGTGCCAGGCCCGCCTCGTCCTGCGGAAGCGCATGTTCCAGCTTCGCTCGTTGCGGCCCGACGTGTGGTACGTGAAGCCCGCCGCCGGCAACCTGGACAAGGTGATCGCGGATGCCGCGCGCGCGGTACGAGAGCAGGCCCTCCCGTGGTTCGAGGACATGCGGGATTTGAGCCGGGCCCTCGAGGCGTTCGAGTCGCGCCCCGAGAGCGAGATGCGGCGCGGCATCCTGCACGAGATCCTCGGCGGCCAATTGAACTCACTGGCGAGGGCCGAGGTGTCGAGCGCGCTCGCCCTGCGCCTGGGTCAGCGCGAACGGGCCCGCGCGGCCTGGCAGCGGATGCTGGACAACCCCTACTACAAGGGGCCCAGCCCGATGCGGTCCCAGGCCGAAGAACGGCTCAAGTTGATCTAGCTACTTCTCCTCGAAAGCCGAGGAGACCTTCTCCTTCGCCCGGGCCGGGGCCGCGGACTCCGCGGCCGGGCCCTCCGCCAGCCGCGCCTTGAGGGCGGCCAGGGCGCTGTCCACCTCGGTCTTCTGGCTGATCGCGCCAAGCTGCCGGTCCAGCTCGTCGCCCTCGGAGACCGCGATGGTGTCCATGGCCGAGAGCTTGTCCGCCTGCTGCTGGATCGATCCGGCCGCCTTGTCGAAGACCGTGAGCGCGCCGTCCACGTTGTACTCGTCGGTGATGGCCTGCATCCTCCGCTGGGCCTCGTTCATCTGGTGGATGGCCTTCAGCTCGCCGAGCTGGCGGATCTTGCCCTGGATGCGCTCCTCCTCGACCTTCAGCTTCCCGCGGCTGTTGTCGGCGCGCAGGTGGGCGGCCTTGTAGGTCTGCTCGGCCCGCTCGCGCGTGGCCTTGGCCTCGACCTGCAGCTGGAGGGCCCGCCGGGCCAGCTTCTCGTTTCCCTGCCTCAGGGCCTCCTCTGCCTGCCGCTCCAGGTTCTTGACCCGCGCGTTCTGGGCGTCCAGCTCGCGCTTGCTCTGCGTCTCGAAGGCGATGGTGGTGGCGGTCGCTTCGCGCAGGCTGCGGAGGTTGTTGAGCATCTCCCGCACCGATTCCTC
Organism: Acidobacteriota bacterium; assembly: GCA_036741815.1. Taxonomy (GTDB): domain Bacteria; phylum Acidobacteriota; class Vicinamibacteria; order Fen-336; family Fen-336; genus DAINRN01. The sequence continues at coordinate 1,846 of DAINRN010000520.1, read as the reverse complement.
GAGCATGGAGACGGGGACCTGGCCCTCGGCCTCGCCGAGGATGGCGTTGAAGATGGCCTTGAAGAAGCGCCCGACGCGCGTGAACATGCTCTGCCTCCCGAGGGCGGCGAGAATAGCACGCCCCCCCGGGCGCGAGCTACTCGGGCTGGGGCGCGGCGGTGCGGGCGGCGGGGGCCGCCGCGGGGGTCTCGGCCGCCCGGTCGACCATGAAGCGCTGCGGCTCGCGCATGAGTTGCTCGGCCTTGGGGACGAGCTCCAGCGCCTTCGTGACCTGCGGGTCCCAGGACAGGCTGCGGCGTCGGGCCTCGCCTTCCCCGAAGGCCTGCCGCAGGACCTCCTCTTCGATGATCCGGCCGAGCTGGTCGCGGTTCTGGGCGATCTCCTCGTCGGTGAAGCGGAGCTTGCGCGTGGTCAGGTAGGCCTTGAAGTCCGCCAGCACCTGGTCGTCCACCTTGAAGTCGCGGCCCACGATCTTGACCTTGCCCGCCGCCACCTCGGAGCGCGATCCCGTGCCCTCGATGGTGGCCACGCCGGTGCTCTCCGAGGCCGCGTAGCCGCGGGAGAAGCCACCGAGCGCCCCGCGGGAGATGAGGTTGGCCACGAACTTGGACGGCTGCTCGGGCTCGACGCAGTAGTCCGGCGTGATGCCGTCGCCGCCGTAGACCTTCCGCCCCGCGTCCGTCAGCTTGGCCTCGACGGGCAGCTCGTCGCAGGGCTTGCGGTCCCGCGGCGCCACGTAGTCCTCGAGGGCGGTGCTGTTGTAGTCGCGCTGGATGGAGCGGCCCGACGGCGTGTAGTACCGCGCGGTCGTCAGGGCCAGGGCATAGCCCCGCACGTTGCGCAGGGGCATGATGGTCTGCACGAGGCCCTTGCCGAAGGTCGTCTCCCCCACGATCAGGCCGCGGTCGTGGTCCTGGATGGCGCCGGCCACGATCTCCGAGGCGCTGGCGCTGTGCCGCGACACCAGGATCACGAGAGGCACGTCGGCGAAGGGGCTGTCCGTCTCCGTGACGTAGTTCGACTCGTCCCGGCGCGTGCGGCCGCGCGTGAAGACCACGAGCTGGCCCTTCTTGAGGAAAAGGTTCGAGACTGCGAAGGCCTGGTCCAGCAGGCCGCCGGGGTTGTCCCGGATGTCCAGGAGGATGGAGGCCGCGCCCGCCTTCTGGAGGCTGCGCAGGGCCTTCTCCAGCTCGCGCGCGCAGTCCTTCGACTCGCCCGGCCGGCACGCCGTGGTCTCGTTGAAGTCGGTGAGGCGGATGTAGCCGGTCTTCTTGGTGGCCATGAAGAAGTACGGCACGGAGTGCAGCGCGATCTCGTCCCGGATCACCGTGAAGTCCAGGGGCGTCTCGTACCCCTGGCGCGTGATGGTGATCTTCACAGGGCTACCCTTGGGCCCGCGCAGGCGCTTCACCGCGTCGTCGATCGACATCCCGCGCGCGTCCTCGCCTTCGATCTTGCTGATCACGTCACCGGCCCGGATGCCCAGCTTGTGGGCGGGCGTGCCCTCGAAAGGCGCCACCACGGTGATGTTGCCGTCCACGGCCTGCACGGTGATGCCCAGGCCGTAGTAGGAGCCGCGCTGCCGCTCCTGCAGCTGGCCGTACTCCTTGGTCTCCAGGAAATTGGAGTGCGGGTCGAGGGTGCGCAGCATCTCGCGGATCGAGGAGGAGACGAGCTTGTCGCTCTTCACCTCGTCCACGTAGTTGTCCTCGACCGCGCCGATGATGGCCGTGTAGAGGCGCAGGTGGTCGCCCAGGCGCGTGCCGCCGGCGAGCACCTTGTCCCCCAGGAGGCCGCCGGCGAGAGCGGCGGTGGCGCCCAGGCCGTGCGTGAGGGCATTGGCGAA
>DAINRN010000519.1:0-2949 GCA_036741815.1 Acidobacteriota bacterium | reverse complement strand
CGCAATCGTCGGAGAGCAGCTCCTCGGCGCGCGGGCAGTCGATGGCGGTCATGCTCCGCTCGCGCTCCCGGCCGTCGCGGCCAGCAGCCGCCTGGCCAGCTCCAGCCGGCCGCGGTTGAGCCGGCTCTTCACCGTACCCACCGGGATGCCGAGGCTGGCCGCGACCTCCTCATAGGAGAGCCCTTCGAGATCGCACAGGAGCAGGGGCTCGCGCAGCGAGCTCGGCAGCGCGCGCAGGCCGCGATGCACGAGCTGCTTGCGCTCCTCGCGCTCCAGGCTCTGCAACGGACCCTGGTCCGTGGAGGCCACCGCTTCCAGCGCCGCGGGATCCACGCCCACCTCCTCGCCCCGGCGCCGGCGATAGCGGTCGATCGCGTGATGGCGCGCCACCGTCATGAGCCAGGCGGGGAACGACCCGTCCGAGGGTCGGAATCGGTCCAGCGAGCGGTACACCTTGACGAAGATCTCCTGCGTCACGTCCTCCGCCTGGTCGGCACGTCCCATGAAGCGATAGGCCAGGTTGAAGACCCTGCGCCCGTGCTCGTTGACGAGGTCCCGCCAGGCGGCTTGGTCTCCTTCCCGACATCTCCTCAGGAGATCGGGGTCGATGTCGCTCAAGAGCCTCGCTCGTCGGGCGCGGGGCGCGTTAACACCCACGAAACGCGGCGCGCCCGGCTCCGGTTCAGAAAATCGGTGGTCGGGTACGGTGGGGCTGCCGTCGATTGACGCTCGGCGGAGCATTGTAGTAGAGTGGCGCCGCGCTATCAAGTCTATGAACAAGAAGGCTTTGCGAGGATCGCGGCCGTGACCGCCGCCGCCCGTTGGCGGCTCGTCGCCGGCGGGGTCCTGGCCGTGGCCCTGCTCGCGCTGTTCTTTCGAGGCGTGGACTGGTCGGCGCTCACCGGGGCTCTGCGGTCCGCCCATCCGGGCTTCCTGCTCGGCGTGATGCTGCTGACCGTCGTGACGTACCTGGCCCGCGCCTGGCGGTGGGGATACCTGCTGTCACCTCTGGCGCGGGTCTCCTTCGCGGACCTCTTCGCCGCCACCATCGTCGGGTTCATGACCGGACTGGTCGTCCCGCGCGCAGGGGAAGTCGTGCGCCCCTACCTCGTGGGCCGCCGCCACGCCATCCCGATCTCGGCCGCGTTCGCGTCCATCATCCTCGAGCGCCTGGTCGACCTGGTCACCGTGGTGCTGCTGTTCGGCGCGTACCTCTACGTCCTGCCCATGCCGGCGGCCCAGGTCCGCGGCCCGCTGCTGGGACTGCTGAAGGTGGGGGCCGGTGTCGCGGGGCTGGGCGCGCTCGCGGTCCTTCTCGTGCTGCTCGCCTTCAGCCTGAAGGGGGAGCGGGCCATGGTCCTCGTCGACCGCCTGCTGAAGCCGCTGCCCGCGCGCCTGTCGCGGCCCGTGAGCCAGGGCTTCCGCTCTTTCGGCGAGGGCCTCGCCGTCCTCCAGGCGCCCGCCTCTCACCTGCTCGCGATCTTCGCGCAGTCGCTCGTGCTGTGGCTCAGCATCGACCTGACGATGTACCTGAACAACCGGGCGTTCGGCCTCGACCTGCCGTTCCACAGCACGTTCCTGCTCATCGGCTTCCTCACCGTGGGTGTGGCCGTGCCCACGCCCGGGATGGTGGGCGGCTTCCACGAGTCCTATCTCCTGGCGTTGACCCAGGCCTTCGGCGTGGACAAGGGCACGGCGGCCGCTGCGGGGATCACGGCCCACGCCCTCTCCAACCTGCCGGTGCTCGTCCTCGGCCTGCTCTTCCTCGGCCGCGAGGGGCTCACCTTCGGAAAGGTGGCGGAGATGACCGAACGAAGGCCGCCGGGCGGCGGCGGGGCGGCGCGCGTCGCGGTGGCCAGCGTGGGCGGGCCCATCGCGGGCCCCGAGGCTGTCCGATGAAGTGCCCCTTCTGCTCCCACGTGGAGGACAAGGTGGTGGACTCGCGGGAGAGCAAGGAGGGCGAGGTCATCCGCCGGCGGCGCGAGTGCCTGAGCTGCGGCAAGCGCTTCACCTCCTACGAGCGCATTGACCAGATCCCGCACCTCGTGGTCAAGAAGGACGGACGCCGCGAGCCCTTCGACCGCGAGAAGGTCCTGGCGGGCCTCCTCAAGGCCTGCCAGAAGCGGCCGGTGCCCGTGAAGACGCTGGAGATGGTCGCGGACCGCGTGGAGGCGATGGTCCAGGAGAGCCCCGACCGCGAGGTCCCGAGCGTGGAGGTCGGCGAGTACCTCATGGAGCGCCTCCGCGAGCTGGACAAGGTGGCCTTCGTCCGCTTCGCCTCCGTGTACCGCGACTTCAAGGACGTGGACCAGTTCATGGCCACGCTCAAGGGGCTGCTCGAGACGACGAAGGAGTAGCCGGCGCGCGCGGGGCGCGCGGGGTGGCGTCAGCTGCGCCGCTGATCCGTCCGAAACTGCAGTTGGATCTCGCCGACCCGGATGACTTCACCCTCTGCGAGTTTCTGGCGCGTAGGACCTCCAGGGCCAGCCGCCCCGCGCGGTCCAGGTCCGGCGGCGACGCCGGCGATCGTGACCGCATGTCGTTGGAGGGCAAGGACCTGCTTTTCTCACCACGACGGGTGACACCGGTCAACGAAGCCTTGGGTTGGGTGTGGCTGCCAAGCTACAATAGGCCCCGTTCACCCGGATATGGCCCGCAGACCGCCGTTCCGCAACAACGCCCGCCTCGTGCTGGCGGTCACGGCCGCGGCGACGTTCGCCTTCGTGGCCTTCGAGGTCCTGCTGCGCAAGAGCCGGGACTTCTCGCCCGACTTCCTCGCCTCGGTGTTCCTGTACGGCCTCACGGTGCTGAACCTCAGCCTGCTGCTGGTGCTGCTCTTCGTCCTGGGCCGCAACCTCGTGCGCGTGCTGATGGAGCGGCGCCGCCGTGTCCTGGGCGCGCGCTTCCGCATGCGGCTCGTCCTGATCTTCCTCTTGATGGCGATCGCGC
>DAINRN010000518.1:0-2952 GCA_036741815.1 Acidobacteriota bacterium | reverse complement strand
GTGGAGAAGCGGGTCGCGGTCCGCGACGACGCCATCGCCATCCGCACCATGTGCTACTTCGCGCTCAGCTTCGACCACCGCATCGTGGACGGCTCCGACGCCGACCGGTTCATGGCGCACATCAAGAAGGGGCTGCAGGAGTTCGATGAGTCTGCCCTGTAGCGCCTCCGCGCCAGGGTCGCGCGTCCTCGACGTGCGGCGGCTGGGCCGGGTGCCTTACGCGGACGGTCTCGACCTGCAGGCCCGGCTCGTGGCTGACCGGCAGGCCGGCCGCATCCCGGACACCCTCCTCCTCCTGGAGCACGATCCCGTCTTCACCCTCGGCCGCAACGCCCGCCCGGAGCACGTGCTCTTTCCCGAAGGCGAGCTGCGCGACCGCGGATTCGAGGTCTTCGAGACCGGCCGCGGCGGCGACGTCACCTACCACGGCCCGGGGCAGGTCGTGGGTTACCCGATCCTGGACCTGGCGCCGGACCGTTGCGACGTCCACCGCTACGTGCGGGACCTCGAGGAGGTGATGATCCGGACCTGCTTCGATTACGGGATGGCCGCCGGCCGCGTCTCCGGGATGACCGGCGCCTGGGTCGGGGAGGCGAAGATCGGGGCCATCGGCGTGCGCATCGCGCGCTGGGTGACGTCCCACGGCTTCGCCTTCAACGTCGGGAGCGAGCTCCAGCCCTTCGGACTGATCGTGCCGTGCGGGATCCGCGGACGGTCGGTCACGAGCCTGGAGCGCCTGCTCGGACGGCCCGTCGCACTCGACGGGGTGATGGACCGCCTCGCGGCCCACCTGGCGGCGGTCTTCGGCCGCTCCGCCGGCTAGCCGGCGTCGAGGCCCCGCTCGCGCGCTTCGGCGAAGAGGCGGGCGTTGCGCAGGGCCACCACCAGGAACTCCGCCACGGTCTCCCCCACCGCCACGTCGTCGAGGTCGAACGCCGCGGGCCGCTCGCTCTGGAAGTCGATGGCGCCGACGACGTCGCCGCCCTCCAGGATGGGGACCACCATCTCGGACCGCGTGCCCTCCACGTCCGGGTGGTAGTCGGGGTCGGCCGCCACGTCCGGCACTACCTGGGGCGCGCGCTTGCGCAGCGCGCGGCCGATGACGCCCCCCGCCGGCCCCTGCGTGCGCCCCGTCCCCCGGCGGTCCACGCCCCGCCGCCCGGCCCAGCGGCCCACCACGATGCCCTCGTGGTCCAGCACGACCACCGCCACGTAGGTCTGGGCCATGCGGGACTGGATGGTGTCGGCCGCCTCCTGCAGCAGCTGGTCCGAGTCCCGCAGGGGCGCGATCCGGTGGACGACCGAGCTCAGCAGGCCGATCTGCTCGGCGCGATGCTGGCTCTGCGCCTCGGAGCGGCGCAGGGCCTCATTGACCCGCTGGAGGTCCACGAGCTTCTCGCCCGAGCGCGCGACCTGGTCCTGGGCCTCCGTGATGCGCCGCGCCGCCTCCTGCTCGTGCGCCCGCAGCAGGCCCTCCAGGCGCCGGGCGCCCAGCTCGTCCACGGCGGCCAGGGAATCGCGGAGCGCCTCCGGGTCCGGACAGGCCATGAGCAGCGTCAGGAGGCAGCAGCGCTCCAGCGAGCGCAGCACGCGCGCGGGCTCCTGCAGGCTGGCCCCCGACGCGGCGGCCGCGGCAGCCTCGGCGGCCTCCTCGCGGAGCATCTCCTCGGCCTCGCCCTTCGACAGCCGTTCGAGCAGGGCGTCCACGCCTCTCTCACAGAAGGACGTGACCTCGGGCTCCGCATCGGACGCCGCGAGCGCGCCCGCCCATTTCTCCACGAGCTCCTGGCGGTGCGGGCGCAGCCTCTCCGCCGCCCGCTGCAGGGCGTCCGCCAGCGGCGTCATCCGAGCTTCTCGCCGCGGTGCAGGTGGGCGATGCCGGCGGTCAGCCGCTTCCGCACGACTTCGACGAAGCCGGCCTCCTCCATCAAGCCGCCGAAGGCCGCGGGATCGGGGAACCGGGACACCGAGGCAGGCAGGTAGGTGTAGGCGGCGCGGTCGCCGCTGACCGCGCCGGCGATCCGCGGCAGGACGCGCTCGAAGTAGAGGCTATACGCCACGCCCAGCAGGCCGGGCGGGATGGAGAACTCCAGGACCACCAGGCGTCCGCCCGGCTTCAGCACGCGGCGGATCTCGCGGAGCGCCCGCAGGGGCTCGCCGACGTTGCGGATCCCGAACGCGATCAGCGCCCCGTCGAACAGGCCGTCGCGCAGCGGCAGCCGTTCCGCGTCGCCCGAGACGAGGCCGCAGCGCCGCTCGAGCCCGTGCTTGCGGAGCTTGCGCGCCCCCCGGGCGAGCATCTCGCCCGAGAGGTCCAGGCCCAGGCCCGTGTGGCCGGTCTCGCGTCCCAGGAACTCGACCAGCAGGTCCGCGGTCCCCGTGCAGACGTCCAGGACCTTCGAGCGCGGCGCCAGGCCCAGCGAATCGATGGAGGCGCGGCGCCACCGCTGGTCCACCCCCGCCGAGAGCAGCCGGTTCAGAAGGTCGTAGCGGGGCGCTATGCGGTCGAACATCGAACGCACCGCCGCCTTCTCGGGAGCGCCGGGCGTGGGGACGGTCGGCGCGCTCACCTCTCCCCGGCCCATGGCGCGCGGATCATAGCTCACGCGAGCGCCAACGCGGCCAGGGTGAAGACGAGATACGCGACGCTGATCCAGCCGTTGACGGTGAAGAAGGCGGCGTTCACCCGCGAGAGGTCGTCGTGGCGGACGAGGGAATGCTCGTAGGCCAGCAGGCCCGCCACGGCCGCGACCCCCACGAGATACACGGGGTGCAGGGGCGCCAGCGCGTACAGCGCGGCCAGGAGCGCCACGGCCCCCGCGTGGAAGGCCCGCGCCGCGGCCAGCGCAGAGCGGATCCCCCAGCGCGCCGGCAGGGACCGCAGTCCCACCGCGCGGTCGTGGGCCGTGTCCTGGCAGGCGTAGATCGTGTCGAAACCGGCTACCCAGAGGA
>DAINRN010000517.1:2425-2957 GCA_036741815.1 Acidobacteriota bacterium | reverse complement strand
CACCTCAGGCATGGGCGCCGCCCCGGGCCACGGCCACGCGCAGACGCACCGGCGCCCCGCGGGGCGCCCCCAGGAGCCGCGCCGCGCTGTCGCGGTGCACGGCGATCTCCAGCCGCCCGCTGCTGCCCATGAGCGCGCACGGCTCGCCCTCCGCCACGTCCGCGTACGTCCGGACCAGCGGGAGGACCACGCCTTCCACGACCACCACGATCCGGGTCGGATCGTCGTCCAGGGTCTTCAGGATGGCGTCCAGCTCCGTGCCCGACAGGTTGGTGGTGAGGTTGCCGAAGCCGTCCACGTCCACCACCGCCGCTTCCCATTCCGACTTCCCCACCCGGCGCACGGCCTCCTGCGCGAGGACCACGGGATCGCGGACCGGCGGGCCCACGACGCTCAGGGCCGCGCCGCGGGCCAGGTTGCCGGCCACGGGGGCGAAGACGTCGCGGGCGTGGAAGGTGTTCGACGCGGCCCGGCGGACGAGCCGCGGGTTCGTGATCTCGCGGACTCGCGCGCCGGGGTGCTCGGCCAGGAC
>DAINRN010000517.1:0-2415 GCA_036741815.1 Acidobacteriota bacterium | reverse complement strand
ACCGGTACCCTCCGGCCTCGAGGGCGAGGGCCCGCCGGGCGGAGCCGACGCCGGGGTCCACCACGGCGAGGAAGACGGCGCCCGCGGGGAACGCCCGGTACGCGGCGGCCAGCGAGAACGCGCCCGCGGACACGTCGTGGCGCGGCAGCTCGTGGGTGATGTCCACCACCGTCGCCTCGGGGCACGCGGCCAGCACGGCGCCCTTGACGGCGCCCGCGTAGTGGTCGCGGCTCCCGAAATCGGTGAGGAGGGCGACCAGTGGCCGCTGCTTCTGCCCGGCCGGACGGGCCCTGGGGCTGCGTGGCATGGCGGGATTGTAGTCCAGACCGCGCGCGCGTCGCCGCGTGGTCGGCCCGGGCGCTAGAATGGGCGCGTGGAACGGATCTATCTCGACCACAACGCGACGACGCCCCTCGACCGGCGCGTGCTCGAGGCCATGCTCCCCATCCTGGAGTCCGGCTTCGGCAACCCGTCCAGCCTCCACTGGTTCGGCCAGCGCGCCCGCGGGGCCGTGGAGGACGCGCGCGCGCAGGTGGCGGCGCTGATCGGCGCCTCTCCCTCCGAGATCGTCTTCACGGGCAGCGGGACCGAGGCCGACAACGCGGCCCTGCGCGGCGTGGCGGGCACCGCCCGGGAGCCGCGCCGCAAGATCGTGCACACCACCGTCGAGCACCACGCGGTGATCCACACCGCGAAGGCCCTGGCCGAGGAGGGCTGGCCGGTGGAGACGGCGCGCGTGGGCCAGGACGGCGTGGTGGACCTCGAGAGCCTCCGCGCCCTGGTGGACGACCGGACGGCGCTCGTCTCGGTGATGCTCGCCAACAACGAGACCGGTGTCGTGCAGCCGGTGGCCGAGGTCCTGAAGATCGCGCGGGAGAAGGGCGCGCTCGTGCATTGCGACGCGGTGCAGGCCGCCGGCAAGATCCCCATCGACGTCGCGGCCCTGGGCGTGGACCTGCTGGCGTTGTCCGCCCACAAGTTCTACGGGCCGAAGGGCCTCGGCGTGCTCTACGTAAAGCGCGGAACGCGGCTCAAGGCCTGGGTGCGCGGCGGGGCCCAGGAGCGGAACCGGCGGGCGGGGACGGAGAACGTGGCGGGCATCGTGGGCCTGGGCCGCGCGGCGACCCTGGCGCGCGAGGAGCTCCCGGTCGAGGGGCCGCGCCTGGCGGTCCTGCGCGACCGCCTCGAGCAGGCGCTGTTCCAGGTTCCGGGGACCCGTCGCAACGGCGAGGGGCCCCGCGTGCCCAACACCACCAACGTCTCCTTCGAGGGGATCGAGGCTGAGAGCCTGCTCATGGCCCTCGACCTCATGGGCGTCGCGGTCTCCACGGGGGCCGCCTGCGCCGCGGGGGCGGTGGAGCCCTCGCACGTGCTGCGGGGCATGGGGCTGGCCGTGGAGCGCGTCCAGGCCTCGATCCGCTTCTCGCTGGGCCGGTCCACCACCGCGGCCCAGGTCGACCGCGCGGCCGCGGCGGTGGCCGAGGCGGTCGAGCGACAGCGCGGCCGCGCCGCAAAGGCCGTGCCCACGGGGCCTGGATTTTCTTCTTGAAAGGGCCGGCCCGTCCGCAGTAGGCTCCGCCGTTAAAAGCACCCATGTCTGCGAGCCCCGGGCTCAAGCGGATCCTCGTGGTCGAGGACGAGGGCGATCTGCGCGGCCTCGTCACGCGCATCCTCGAGGACTCCGGCTACGAGGTGTCCGCCGCCGAAGACGGCTGGACGGCCATCGAGACCCTCCACGCGCAGCAGCCGGACCTGCTCCTCCTCGACCTGCGGCTCCCCGTCCTCGACGGCTGGACGGTGCTGGAGTTCGCGCGCCGGAGCGTCCCCTCCGCCGCGGTGGCGCTCATGACCGTCTGCAGCGACGCGGACAGCATCACGCGCGGCCTGCGCGCGGGGATCGCGGGCTGTGTCTTCAAGCCGTTCCGCATCCGCGACCTGGTCACGACCTGCGACCGCATCCTGTGGAGGCGCGGCTTCGGCTTGACCGACGAGCGCCAGAACCGGCGCCGCGAGCCGCGCCGGCCCCTGGCCCTGGACGTCACGACCCTGCTGGGGGCGAGCTACGACGCCGCCCCCGCCAAGCTCGTGGACCTGAGCCTGGGCGGCGCGCAGGTGGACCTGGAGCCCGCGCTGGAGCCCGGGGAGCCGATGCGGGTCAGCTTCGACTTCTTCGACGGCGAGCCGGGATGGATCGTGGACGGCCAGGTGCGCTGGCGTGACCCGGCGGCCGGCGGGTACACCTACGGAGTGGCCTTCGTGGACGTGGCCCCGGAAAACCAGCGCCAGCTGCGGCGCCTGCTTCCGGATATTGATTGAGCAAGGGGTGCTGCGTCGCACCCCCTTGGACCCCCGGCTCGCTCCGCGGGAGTGAATCCCGCTCCGGGCATCTTTGAGCAAGGGGGTGCTGCGTCGCAC
>DAINRN010000516.1:0-2960 GCA_036741815.1 Acidobacteriota bacterium | reverse complement strand
GACCATCGAGAAGATCGAGGTCGTGAAGCAGGCCCGCGTCCGGCGGGCCAAGCTGTACTACTTGCGCGACAAGAAGGGCAAGGCGGGGCGCATGAAGGAGAAGCGGGCCGTCACGGTATAGGGAGGCAGCGCGGTGCCGCCTCAGCCAGCGGGATTGCCTCGGGGCCGCAAGCCCCTGGTCCACCACGGCGAGGAGCTCGTCTGCGGCTGGCGGTTCGAGGAGGAGGCGAGGGCCCAGGGGCACGCGGCCATCGCGGGCCTCGACGAGGTCGGCCGGGGCGCGCTGTGCGGCCCGGTGGTGGCGTGCGCGGTGGTACTGGGAGAAGGGTTCGATGCCTCTGGGATCGACGACTCGAAGCGCCTCACGTGCAAGCAGCGCGAGCGAGTGGCCCGGCGCGTGCGCGAGGCCTCGCGGGCGTGCTGCGTGGGCTCCGCCGACCACCGCGAGATCGACCGCTTCAACATCCTGCGCGCGACCTACCTGGCCATGGAGCGCGCGGTGGCCGGCTTGCCCGTGGGCCCCGACCTGGTCCTGGTGGACGCGCTGACCGTGCCCGGCATCCCCGTGCCCCAGCGCCCCATCGTGAAGGGCGACGCCCTCTCGTACTCCATCGCGGCCGCCTCCATCGTGGCCAAGGTGGCGCGCGACGAGATCATGAGGGAGTGGGACCAGCGCTATCCCGGTTACGATCTGGCGCGGAACATGGGGTACGGCAGCGAGCTTCACCGCGAGGCCCTGCGGAGGATGGGGCCGACCGAGATCCACCGCCGCTCCTTCCATGGGACGCAGCGGTGGCTGTTCTGGGCGGATTGAGAGGGAGCCGAGGCACCTAGGTGGCCAAGATCAACCCCGTCAAGCTGAAGCAGGACGCGGACAAGCTGGAGAAGGCGGGCAAGCTCGACCAGGCCATCTCCCTCTACCGCCAGATCGTCGAGGACAACCCGCGCGACTGGAACACCATCAACAAGGTGGGGGACCTCTACGCCAAGCTGAACAAGACGCGCGAGGCCACGGTCGAGTACGCGAAGGTGGCGGACTTCTACGCGAAGGACGGCTTCTACGTCCGCGCCATCGCCATGTGGAAGAAGATCAACAAGCTCGACGCCTCCGCGCTCGATCCATACACCAACCTGGCCGAGCTCTACGCCAAGCAGGGCCTCATGACGGAGGCCAAGAGCCACTACCAGATGGTGGTGGACGAGTACGTCAAGCGGGGCAAGAACCGCGAGGCGGGGGACGTCCTCAAGAAGCTGGCCGAGATCGACCCCGCCGACCTGAAGATCCGCAGCAAGCTCGCCGACCTCTACACGCGCGAGGGCAACACCGCCAAGGCCGTGGACGAGCACGTGGCCATCGCGGACGAGCTGAACAAGAAGGGCCACCTGGCGGAGGCCCTCCAGGTCCTGGAGAAGGGCCTCAAGATCGACGCCAACAGCGTCCGGCTGAAGACGGAGCTGGGCCGCGTCCACCTCGTCCAGAAGAACTACGACAAGGCCGTCCAGTACCTGGAGGAGGCCTCGCGGCACTCCCCGCGGGACGCCCAGGTCCTCGCCCGCCTGGGCGAGGCCTACCTCGGCGCCAAGAAGACGAAGGAGGCCGAGTCCACCTTCAAGCGCGCGCTGGAGCTGGACCCCCAGGACCAGGAGGCCGGCGCGCAGATGGCCCGCGTGCACCTGGCGCAGGGCCAGTTCGACAAGGCCTACGACCAGCTCCTGCCCGTGGTGGGCCGCCTGGTGGAGCGCCGCGAGGGAGACAAGGCGGCGGCCCTCCTGCAGCAGATCGTCCAGAAGAGCCCGTCGCACGTGAAGAGCCTCGTCAAGCTCGTGGAGGTCTACGGACAGCTGGGCAAGGAGAGCGCGGCGGCCACCGCCTCGTCGCACCTCACCGAGGCGTACATCAACCAGGGCCAGCTGGCGGAGGCGGCCACCCTCCTCGAAGGCCTGCTGGCCAGGGACCCGCAGAACCAGCAGCACCGCTCGAAGCTGCAGATGGTCCGGGCCCGGCTCGGCGGCGCAGCGCCCGCCGCGCCGTCCGCGGCCGCCGAGCCCGAGGCTCCCGCCCTGGCCTTCGAGGAGGAGGAGTTCGAGCTGTCCGTCGCGCCCGGGGCGGTCGCCCCGGCGCCCGCGCCGGCGGTCCCGCCGTCGACGCGGCCCGCGGCTCCCGTATCCCGGCCGGCCATCGAGGCCTCCGGACCGCTCAGCGAGGAGGACCAGGAGTTCGTCGAGGAGCACCTGGCCGAGGGCAAGGTCTTCCGGAAGTACGGCCTCCTGGACAAGGCGACCGATCAATTCGAGGCCGTGGTCGCGCGCTTCCCCGACAACGTGGACGCGCGCCAGGAGCTGCGCGACGTCTACGAGGAGAAGGAGCAGCCCGCGAAGGCGGCGGAGCAGAGCCTGGCCCTGGCCGAGATTGCCAGGCTGAAGGGGGACGAGGCGGCGGCTCAGGCCCACGACGCCGAGGCCCGCAAGGGCGGCGCCGCGGTGGCCGCGGCCCCAGCTCCCGTCCCCGCCGCGCCAGCGCCGAAGAAGGCCGCCGCACCTCCCCCGCCGGCGCCCGCCCCCGAGCCGGAAGAGGAAGAGGTCGTCATCGAGGAGGAGGCAGAGGCGGAGGCGGAAGTACCGGAGGCGGAGTTCGCCGAGGCCGAAGTGGCGGAGGCCGAAGTGGCGGAGGCCGAAGTGACGGAGGCCGAAATGACGGAGGCCGCGGCCGAGCCCGTCACCGAGGAGCCCGCCGAAGAGCTGTCGTCGATCGACCTCACGGAGGAGCCGGCGGAGGCGGAAGAGCTGCCCGTGCAGTTCGAGGACGAGACCGCGCCCGACGTGGCCGCGGCGGAGGAGATGGAGCTCTCGGCAGCCGATGACGAGGAAGTCACGGAAGCGCCCGCCGAGGCCGTACCCGAGGCCCTCGCCCTGGAGACCGAAGAGCTCAACGAACTGGTCCGTGAGCTGCAGGCGCGAAA
>DAINRN010000515.1:0-2977 GCA_036741815.1 Acidobacteriota bacterium | reverse complement strand
CGCATCCTGGAGGCCTTGAGCTACCTCGGCGCGGCGGCGGTGGTGGCCGACGCGCGCTTCGCGGCCGCGGAGGCCGACGGCATCGTGCCCGACGACTTCTACTCCACCACGAACTTCGACACCCACGTCCGTGTGGACGGCAAGTGGGAGGCGGCGCGCGACCAGAAGATGGACTGCGCGCTGGTCCTGCGGGGCGGCGCCCCGCACTGCGTGAAGCAGGGGCAGGTGAAGAAGGGCGAGCGCGTGGCCCTGCGCGGCCCCGGCATCCGCGTCCGCCCGCCCGAGCGCAGCCGCGACTACTCGGTCTTCGGCTTCATGTCCAACGAGGTCTCGGCCGAGGTCAACAAGGGCATCGCCATCGCGGGCACGGCCCGGGAGATGCGGAAGGCGCGCGAGGCGGGGGAGAGGATCGTGGTGGTCCCGGGGCCGGCGGTGGTCCACTCCGGCGGCGACCTCGCCCTGGCCCGCCTGGTGCGGGACGGCTGGGTGGACGCGCTGCTTACGGGGAACGCCTTCGCCGCCCACGACCTGGAGAAGTCGATCCTCAAGACCAGCCTCGGCATCTGCCAGATGAGCGGCCGCGCCGTGGAGGGCGGGAGCCGGAACCACCTCTGGGCCATCAACGCCGTGAACCGGACGGGCGGCGTCCGCCAGGCGGTGGAGGCGGGGCTCGTGACCTCGGGCGTGATGTACGAGGCGGTGCGCCGGGGGATCGTCTTCGTGCTCGCGGGGTCCATCCGCGACGACGGGCCGCTGAAGGATGTCCTCACGGACACCGTGGCCGCGCAGAAGGCGTACGCCGAGGCCCTGCGCGGCGCGGGCATCTGCCTCATGCTCGCCACGGCCCTGCACTCCATCGCGGTGGGGAACCTGCTGCCCGCGCGGGTCAAGACGGTCTGTGTGGACATGACGGAGTCGGTGCCGGTGAAGCTCAGCAACCGCGGCACCATGCAGGCCATCGGGCTCGTCACCGACGTCGGCTTCTTCCTGGAGCGCCTGGAGACCGAGCTCCGGGGCGCATGAACCGGCGCGCCTTCGTCAAGGGGCTGTCGGCCGCCGCCCTGCTGCCCGGCCTGCACGAGCCGCTGGCGCTCCTGGCCCGCGCGCAGGGACCGGCCGCGCCCGCTACCCTGGGCGGCTTCGACCCCATCGCGCCCACCGACGCCGACGACCTCGTCCTGCCCGACGGCTTCCGCTACGACGTCGTGCTGAAGTGGGGCGACCCCTTCACCGCGTCGGGAGAGACGTTCGGCTACAACAACGACTTCGTCGGCGTCTTCCCCCTGAAGGACGCAGAGGAAGCGCTGCTCGTGGTCAACCACGAGTACATCAGCATGGCCTACCTCGGGGACGCCGCGCTCTACCCCGCGACCTTCGAGATGCTGCGGGGCCGCGCGCCCACGGTGGACGACTACAAGCTCGACGTGGGGGTCTCCACGGCGCGGGTCAGGCGCGACGGGTCCACGGGGGCATGGGTGCCCGTGCTCTCCGATCCCCTCAACCGCCGGATCAACGCGCGCACGCCCTGCCGCGTGGACGGCCCCGCCGCGCCGCTCTTCGGGACGAGCCTGGTGCAGGGGACGTTCGACAACTGCGCCGGGCAGACGACGCCGTGGTCCACCGCCCTCTCCTGCGAGGAGAACTTCCAGAACCGGGTGCCGGATGCGGTGGACGTCCGGGGCCGGTTCACGGTCGGCGGCCCCTTCGATCTTCCCGGCGGGCATTACGGCTGGGTGGTGGAGGTCGACCCCTACGACCCCGGGTCCACGCCGGTGAAGCACACCGCGCTGGGACGCTTCCGCCACGAGAACGTCGGGCTGCGCGCCCAGGCCGGCGCGCCCGTGGTCGGCTACATGGGAGACGACCGTGCCGGCGGCCACGTCTGGAAGTTCGTCTCCGACGAGGCGTACCGTCCCGGCGACCTCGCCACGAACCGCCGGCTGCTCTCCTCGGGACGCCTCTACGCCGCCCGCTTCAACTCGAGGGGCAGGGGCGAATGGAGGCTGCTCGACGTCTCCACCCCCCTCGATCCCAACCCCAGCCCCCGCGACCCCAAGCCGGCGATCCCGCGCGGCGCCCGGCGGCTGGGCGACGTCTACTTTTCGCAGGGAGCGGTGCTGATGGACGCCTACCAGGCGGCCAACGCCATCGGGGCCACGCCGTCCGGCCGGCCGGAGGAGCTCGAGGTCCATCAGGGCGACGGCAGCGTGTTCATCGCCTTCACCGCCTCTTCGGGGAGGCCGGGGTTGTGGGAGAACGCCTTCGGCCAGGTCTGGCGGATCCGCGAGGACAGGAACGACCCGCGCGCCACGCGCTTCCGGTGGGAACGCTTCGCGGTGGGCGGTCCCGCCGACGCCTCGCGCGCCGGCCGCGTGTTCGTGGCGCCCGACAACCTGATGTTCGACCGCCGCGGCGACCTCTGGCTCACCACCGACATCGCGTCCGCCCAGGTCAACGAGGAGGAATACAGGGCCTTCAAGAACTCGGGCCTGTTCCACCTGCCCGTGGACGGATCCCGGCCCACGGCCGTGCGGCAGTTCGCGTCCCTGCCCTGCGAGTCCGAGCCGACCGGTCCCGCCTTCGCGCCGGGGGAGCAGGCGCTGTTCCTCTCCGTGCAGCACCCGGGCGAGCGCCACGGTATCCGCGTGGAGGCGGGACAGTCCCCGCGCGGGAGCAACTGGCCGCACCGCCGCCTGGGCGCTCCGCCCCAGCCCGCGGTCGTGGCCATCCGCCGGTCCTAGCCGCGTCGCAGTACACTACGCCGCATCCAAGGAGCTGAAGCCATGACACCCGTCTCCCGACGCGAGTTCCTCGCCGCGGCCGGCGCCACCGGCACCGCCCTCGTCGCGCCGCGCTTCGCGGCCGCCGCTCCGGTGGATGATCCCATCCAGGCCGAGATCGTGAAGAGGCACGCCGAGGGCGTCCAGCGTCTCCAAGAATGGGTCAAGCAGCCGTCGATCGCGGCGGAGAACCGCGG
>DAINRN010000514.1:0-2985 GCA_036741815.1 Acidobacteriota bacterium | reverse complement strand
CATCCCCTGGTAGGCGACCCGCAGCAGGCTCGGAGCCGCGGGCGCGGGCACGTCGATCTTGAGGGCGATGCGGCCCGGGCGCTGCTCCGGCGGGAGCACGAGCGCGTCCTTCCCCGCCACGAACACCACGTCCTCGGCCGCGAAGGAGAAGGCGTTCACCATGGCGCCCGGTATGTCGGGGTCCGTCTTGGTGTCGACGTAGGTGGCCACGGCCTCTTCGTCCAGCGTCACCGAGAGGCGCAGGGTGGGGTCGTGGTGGCCCGCCTTGGGGTCCCAGGCCTGCCAGAAGGTCTTGCCCGTGATGATCAGGACGAAGCGGGCGCGGCGGGACCTGGGCAAGGTCGCCACCGTCTCCACCGGCGCGGACCCCACGGATCCCGCGGGCCCCGCCGATTCCGGGTTCACCGGCTGCTCCGTCCCGTCCGCGCGGATGATGTGGTCCACCTTGCTGCGCGGGATGGTCAGCAGGCCGTACGGGGTCTTGACCTTGAAGGTCCGCTTGCCCTCGGTGACCGGGTCGCCCGTGATCCGGTCGCCCCCGCGCAGGACGAACACGTCGCCGATGGCCGGAACGGCTTGCAGCCCGAGGAAGAGGGCCGCCGCCGACAGCGCCCGCGCGCGAGCCGGCCTCACGTCACCAGACCGCACGTGCGGCAGCGCGTCGCCTCGCCGCCCGCCACCTGCTTGAAGTACTCGTCGAAGCAATCGGGATCCGGGCAGACGACCGCGCCGCACTCGCACTCCCAGCCCACGTCCGACGGCTGGCGCAGCTCGCGCTGGCAGCCTCGGCAGCGCCTCACGGGGGAAGGTGTTCCGCGGCTCGCCATCGATCAGCTCCTGCCGAACAGCTTCTTCAAGAGCCCGCCGCTCTCCTGCACCGGAGGCGGGATGTCCCCGGCGAGGGTGGCCAGGTCGGCGTTGGCCTGCTCGTTCTCCGGGTCCAGCTCGACGGCCTTGCGGAGCATGGAGAGAGCGCGCGCCTTGAGCCCGCGCTCCTTGTACAGCTGGCCGAGGAGCAGGTAGGCAGCGGCGTGCGTGGGATCCTCGGCCACCACCTGTCGGACCAGCTCCTCGCCCTCCTTGAGCCAGTTGGGGTTCTTAAGATAGGCGCGGCCCAGGGCCATCCGCGCCCTCTGCCTCTGCTTCCCGGCGAGGCGTGGGACGACGCCCTCGAGCAGCTGGATGACGTCCCAGTACTTCTGCTGCTCGACGAGCTTCTCGGCCTTGCGCAGCGCGACGGTGTCCCTCTGCGATTGCTGGGCCTGGTCCACCATGACCGGTCCGGGTCCCGCGGCCACCACCGGCGCCGCGGCGGCCGGGGCGCGCGCGTGGAGGCCGCTCTCGTAGCTGGCGCGCGTGCGGGGATTGCGCAGCACGTCGTAGGCCTCGCCGAGGCGGATGAAGATGGCGTCCAGCTTGTCCTTGATGTCCTCGAGGACGGCCTCGCGGTGGTAGGCGTCGGGGTGGAACCGCTTGGCCAGGCGGAAGTACGCGTCCTTGACGCTGTCGGCGGCGGCATCAGGCGCGATCTCCAGGACCTCGAAGTGGCTCTGGGTCTTCAAGCCCGCGAACTTCTCCAGCACCTCGCGGCGGCGGGCGCTCAGTCCCCTCTGCTGGGCGCCGGCGGCGCCGGGGGGCGGAGCAGCGGCGGCCGGCTGCGGCGGGGGAGCGGGACGTGGCGCGGCGCGGGGCGCCGCTTCCGCTGGGTTGTACTCGAGGGCTCCCGTGCACAGCAGGCAGAAGAGGCTCTTCTCCGCTTCCTCCGGCGAGAAGGGCGTGACCTGCACGACCTCGCGCGCGGTCATCTCGCCGTCCACGCGCGACAGGACGAAGCCGTCGGCCGGGGTCAGCATGATGTTCTGGAAGCGCAGCATCGCGTCGCTGGCGAGGACCAGCACCCGGTCCAGGTCCCCCAGCGCCTCGTGCACCACCGGGTAGTCCTCCACCCCGCGGGCCGCGTCGAGGATGAGCTGGCCCGTGGACAGCTTGCGTGTCGTCTCGTCCGCGGCGGCTCCCGCGTCGGCCGGCAGCTCCTCGAAGGCGTACTCGCCTTCCGTCCAGGAGAACAGCTTGAGCAGGACCTCCCGTGCGTGCAAGGCGAGGGCCTCTTCCTTCCGGGCCTCGTCCCACACGCCCAGGTCCCGGAGGGCGCGGCCGAGACGCTTCTGCTCGCGGGTCATGACCTCGCGGGCGCGGTCGAGGTCGGCCTGGGAGAGGAAACCCTGACGCACCAGGACGGGCCCCATCTGCTCTTCGGGGTCGCTGGCCTGCGCGCCCACGATCCGCCCGTCCTGGAAGCGGACGCTGCGCCTCTCGGTTCCGCGGGTGACGTGCAGCAGGCCGCTCCTGTGGGTGACGAACAACTCCCGAAGCAGGCCGGGAAGGACGCCCCGCGACAGGTTTCCCTTCATGCGGCGCGCATCCTCTCGAGGAAGCGGCGCAAGTATAGCCCAGGTGCTGAACGAGGACTTCGCGGCCCTTCCCGAGGCCACCTCGAAGATGTCTTTCTGGACGACGGCACTGAGCTACGTTAGGCTGCTGCGAATGGTTCTGCGGCGGCGCACTGGCGGTCTACCAGGGAGGTCCCGACGGTGAGCCGCTATGGCACCGTGCTCAGGGGCCTCGTGTGCGCTTCCATCGTCGTGACGGGAGGTTCCTGCGCCCGGGAACAACCCGCCCCGAACACGGACCTCCAGGCATCCTTGTCCCGGGCTCCGGAGCCGCCGCCTCCGCAGCCTCTCCCGGCCGATGGCTTCCGCGTGGAATGGGTCGCGAACACCATGCCGCCGGTCGTCAAGGCGGGATCGCGCACGCCCGTGCAGGTGACCGTCAAGAACACGGGCATCGCGGTGTGGCCGGACCTCAAATCGAGCGGCAACAGACCGCCGGGAGCCATACGACTCGGCTACCGGTGGCTGCCCAACCGGACCCTTTCCGCGGCGGCCTACGCCCGCGCGCGCGGCAACCTGCCCGCTCCCCTCGCGC
>DAINRN010000513.1:302-2986 GCA_036741815.1 Acidobacteriota bacterium | reverse complement strand
GCGCGTGCGCACGCTCATCGAGCAGCAGGGGGGAAGCGAGAAGGCCCGCCTGCTCGCCGACGTGGACGCGATCCTGAAACAGACCGCCGCCCTCGCCGCGCGCCAGGCGGACCTGGAGGAGCAGACGTCGGACCGCGAGCGTGCGGCCGTGGCCGCCGCGGTCGCGGACGCCCGCGCCCGTCTGGAGCGTGCGGACCTGGACCAGGACCGGCGATTGTTCGAGCGCCAGCTCGAGGTCGTCCAGGGTCGCGAGGAGGCGATCATTAAGGCATTGCGCGTCCTGGAGCGCCTGCGGGTCCGGCGCGAGGTCGCGGAGCATCAGCTGAAGCAGCTGCGGCTGGACCTGAGCCGGGGGGCCGCGGGCGGCCTCGACATCCCGGAGCTCTCTTCCCGGTTGCAGTTCATCCGCTACGAGGTGGACGCCAGGGAGGAAGTAGCGGAGATCGGCGCGGACCAGGGCTGAGGGCTGGTCGGCTGCTAGTGCAGCACGGGCGGACCGCAAGACCCGAAGACCATCTCCGCCTCGTGGGCGTTGTGGCCGCGGCAGCGCAGCGCGATGTTCCCTGCCGTGGCCTCGCCCCCGAGCGCCAAGGGCTGGATGTGATGCAGCTCCAGGAACGACCGCTCCTTGCAGCGCCGGCCCTGCTTCGAGACGAACGCGCACTGGCCGCGATCCCGGAACCAGACCGCGCGCTTGACGGCGGCCGGGATGTGACGGGATCCCGGCGAGGTGATGCGGTCGGGACCGGGAGCCGCGGTCGCCGCCATCTTGGTCCGGGCCACCTCATCCAGCAGGAGGGTCAGGGCCCGATCGAAGATGACCCCCGGGTCACCGTCCGGGATCTCGCGGCGCAGCATGTCCTGGGCGAAGCGGAGCTTCTCGTGGGTCTCCTTCCCTACCGTGAACTGCACGCGGAAGCGATCGGGCGCCAGAGGCCCGATCAGCGGGCGCGGCGCGGGTGGGGCCTCTGCGAACGGGGCCGCGACGGGGGGTGAGGCGGGGCGCGCCCACGACGGGGGGGCCGGCAGCTTCCGCAGGAAGCTCGGGACGTCGGGCAGGGGCGCCAGCCGGGCCACGATGACTTCCGTCTCGCGCTTGTTCCGCCCTGCGGCCTCGGCCAGGACTGCGGCGTGGTTCTCGGGCGTGAGATACGGCGCCAGGATCCGCAGGGTCGTCAGGTTCAGGGCCCCGGTCTCGAGGAGGTCGAGCACGACCGGGAGCTTCCGCCCGGCCCGGGCGGCCTCGAGACAGTTGTACGCGACGTGCTCGGAGAGCCGCAGCGCCCCCGTGCAGTAGGCGAACAATGATCCGTAGCCCTCGGCCAGGTAGATCTTGCGGCCCTCCAGCTCGACCAGATGGGCGACCATCTCCACCGTCGCTCCCCGCTCGCTCTCGGCGAGCCACTGCAGGCGCGCGAGCAGCTCCGCGTTCGAGAGGGTGACGGCGGCGGCGATCCGGTCGCTCTCCACCTCCTGTGGGTACCACGCACGCCGGACGCGGCCGGTCCGAAAACGGAACCGCTTCAGTCCGGCGGATAGAGGCCGCGCTCCTTCAACCAGGCGGAGAGTTCGCGCATCCGGGCGCGGAACATGAAGGGAGACTCGAACCGCGGCGGCCCCGCCCCGCGGGCGGCGGCCAGGACTTCCGCCGCTTCGCGCGGCAGGCCGTTGTCGCCGAAGTGGGTGACGGTCTCCTCCGCCAGCCGCGCCTGGAGGACGAGCACCGAGTAGTTCCTGTCGCCCAGGAAAACGTACCCGAGCGTCCTTCCGAAGCGGTCGAGCATCGCCGCGCGCAACAGCTCGACGGAGGGCGCGGCCGCGAACGCGCCGCGGCCAAAGGTGGCGGCCTCCTCGCCGAGCTCCTGCCCATACGGGATGTCGTGCTCCGGGTGCCGCGTCTCGGGCGTGTCGATTCCCAGGATGCGCACGGTCTCCGCCGGCTCGCCCCGCCAACGGATCACGACCGTGTCCCCGTCGTCGATGGCGACGGTTCGCGGGTCCACCCTCACCCGCGTCCCGTGGGGACGAGGCTGTGGCTGAACCTGGGCCGCCACGGGGACGGCCAGCGGTGGCACGGTGGCCAGGGACAGGGCGGCGAGCAACCAGCGGATCGTTCGGGTCATGCGAGCCACGATAACCCACGAGACGGTATCATCGACCTTCTCGTGGCGGAGAAACCGGCCGACAACACGCCCCGCGGACGCCTGCGCGCCCTCCTTGAGTGGGTGACGGGGGCGACGCCGACTCCCTCCCCGGCCGACCCCGACGCCGAGGCGCCTCCCCGGGACGTGCTCCTGCGCATCGGGCACTACGCGGTCATGCACAAGCTGGGGGCAGGAGGGATGGGCGTCGTGTACGCGGCACGCGACGAGCGGCTGCAGCGTGACGTGGCCGTGAAGATCATGTCCTCGCAGGCCTACGACGAGACGGCGCGCAAGCGTTTCTGGCGCGAGGCCCGGGCCGCGGCCGCCGTGAACCACCCGAACGTCTGCCACATCTACGAGATCGGCGAGGACGGCGGCGAGCTGTTCATCGCCATGGAGCTGCTGGAGGGCGAGCCGCTGGAGGCGCGCCTGCGGCAGGGACCGTTCAGCGTGTCCGAGACGGTGCCCATCGGCCTCGCGATGCTGGACGCGCTGCAGGCGCTGCACGGCCGCGGCGTGATCCACCGCGACCTGAAGCCC
>DAINRN010000513.1:0-273 GCA_036741815.1 Acidobacteriota bacterium | reverse complement strand
TCGGTCTGGCGCGGCCGAGCGAGGCGGAGATGGCGCGGTCGCTGGGCTCCGTCAGCGAGCTGACCGGCACGGGCATGATGGTGGGCACCCCGCGATACATGGCCCCCGAGCAGGTGACGGGCGAGCCCGTGGACGCCCGCGGCGACATCTTCGCGGCCGGGGCCATCCTCTTCGAGATGCTGGCGGGCCGGCCCGCCTTCACCGGCAAGAACGCCGTCGAGATCCTGCACGCCACGCTCTACGAGCAGCCGCCCGCCGTCACCGGATCCCCCG
>DAINRN010000512.1:2577-3005 GCA_036741815.1 Acidobacteriota bacterium | reverse complement strand
CTCGCCGTCCTTGTCGCCGTGGCCGTGGCCGTGCCCGCCGCCACGGAGGAGGCGCGTCCGCGGGCGCGGGACCTGGGCGTGGCCCCGGGCGTGTTCCCGCCCGGCGCGTTGAACGCCATCACGGACGTGGCCGGCGTGCGCGTCGGCCACGTCACCGTGGTGGAGGGCGACGCCGTCCGTACCGGCGTCACCGCCGTCCTGCCCCACGGCGGGAACCTCTTCCAGGAAAAGGTGGCGGGCGGCGTCTTCGTGGGCAACGCCTTCGGAAAGCTGGCGGGGTCCACCCAGGTGGAAGAGCTGGGGACGATCGAGACGCCCATCGTCCTCACCACGACCTTGAGCGTGGGCACCGCCGTGGAGGCGTTGGTGGCCTTCACCCTGGACCGGGAGGGGAACGCCGACGTGCGCTCCGTCAACGCGGTGGTAGG
>DAINRN010000512.1:688-2567 GCA_036741815.1 Acidobacteriota bacterium | reverse complement strand
AACGACGGCCGAGGCCGCCACGTGACGCGGGACCACGTCCTGGCCGCCATACGCGGGGCGACCGGCGGTCCGGTGGCCGAGGGCAGCGTGGGCGCGGGCACGGGCACCGTCTGCTTCGGCTGGAAGGGCGGCATCGGCACGTCGTCCCGGGTCCTGCCGGGCGGTTACGGGGGCTTCACGCTGGGCGTCCTCGTGCAGACGAACTACGGCGGGGTGCTGACGATCGACGGCGTTCCCGTGGGCCGGGAGCTGGGCCGCTACGCTTTCGGCCCCGAGCGCGGCGCCGGCGACGGGTCGTGCATGATCGTGGTCGCGACCGACGCGCCGCTCGACGCGCGGGACCTGCGGCGCCTGGCGGCGCGCGCCGTGTTCGCCCTCGCGCGTACCGGGTCGTCGTACGCGAACGGCAGCGGGGACTATGCGATCGCCTTCTCCACGTCGCCCGAGGCGCGCACTCGCCACGGCGAGTCCACGCCGCGCCCCCGCGCGCTGTTGCCGACGGAGGGTGTATCCCCGCTCTTCGAGGCGGTGCTGGAGGCGACGGAGGAGGCGGTCTACAACTCGCTATTCCGCGCCACGACCGTGAGCGGCCGCGAACGCACGGTGGAAGCGATCCCGCTGGACAGGGTGCGCGCGATCTTGAGGAAGTACGGGCGCGGACCTTCGCCCTAGCGCGCCCACCACCACGCGCCGACCAGGAGCGCGGCGACCGCCGCGTGCAGCGCGTGCCCTGCCAGTCAGAGGGGGCAGGGCTGCTTGAGGACCGCGACCAGGGTGTACACGAGGTAGACGGCCACGACCAGCGTGCCGAAGGCCACGAAGAGGAAGGGCCACGGCACGGACACCTGGCCGGTGGCGAGCCACCTCACGGCCAGGCCCGCCAGGGCCAGGCACCAGACGATGCCGAGGGCGACGTTGGGCACGCCGCCGAAGATCCGGGCGTAGGGCGTCTTCACGACCACGGCGCAGGTGGACGTCTCCGCTCCGCAGGCGTGGAACAGCCAGGCCAGGCGGCCGCGCAGGCGCGCCCAGCGCTCCAGGATCAGCGAGGTGAAATAGAAGTTGATGAGCATGGCCGGAACCACGAGCGCCAGGAGCAGGCCGGCCGTGGCGGCGACCATCAGAACTTGACGATGCGGCGACGGCCCGCGACCTCGATCTCCACCTCGTCGGCCCCGATGCGCAGGACCCGCACGTCGTCGAAGGTGTCCCCTTCCCGCACCAGGTGGTCGTTGAGCACCGCCACCGGGTGGCCGTTCTGCGCGCTGATGGCCTGGAGCTCGAAGTCCGGCGCGGGTCCCTGGCGCGCCGGCTTTCGGGCCGGGATCTCGGCCGGGGTCTCGGTCGGTGTCGCCGCGGCCGTCTCCGACTCGCGCGACGCCTCGTCGCCGGGCTCGGCCGGCGCCGGCGGCGTCCCTCGAGCGGCGCGGGGGCGGTTCGGAGTGGTGCCGGCGGGAGCGACGACAGCCGGCTGGCCGGTCGCAGGCGCCGTCTCCGACTGCGACGTCGCCGGCTGCACCGCCGCGGACCGCGACGACGCCGTGGGCGGCTCGGGCCGGCGGGCGAGCCAGACCGCGCCGGCCGCTCCGCCCAGGGCCAGGGCGCCGGCGACCAGCACGGCGCCGCTCACCGTGAAGCGGCTGTCCCCCGGCGAGGCCCAGGCGGCCGGCCCCACCACGACGACGCCGCGGTCGGGCGCCTGCTTCTCGCGGTCCAGCTTCTTCAGCGCCTCCAGGATGAGGCTCACGACGCGCCCCCGGTGAGGCGCGGCCGCGGGTAGCGGCCCCGGGTGTAGAGCGACATCACCGTCCGGTTGCCCACCACGCCGTCGGCGGCGAGCTGCGCGTCGCGCTGGAAGCGGGCCACCGCGCCGGAAAGG
>DAINRN010000512.1:0-678 GCA_036741815.1 Acidobacteriota bacterium | reverse complement strand
GCAGCAGCGCGGCGAGGTCTTTGCCCGGGACGTACTCCATGGCGAGGTAGAACCCCTCGCCCGGCGCGATCTCCCCGAAGTCGAAGACCGCGATGGTGTGCGGGTGGGAGAGGCGCGAGACGATCTGCGCCTCCGAGCGGAAGCGGGCCACCGCGCCGGAAAGGTCCGGATCCTGGCCCAGGTACCCGAGCCGTCCCAGCGCCTCGCGCGCCCAGGCGGCGGTGCGGGTCGGATCCGATTGGGCGAGGTCGTAGTCCCGCCAGAGGAAGACGGCCTGGCGCGTCCACCACCGGTCCAGCTCGGAAACGGGAACCCGCAGGGGCGCCCCGGTGGTCCCCGCGATCACGGCCTGGTCTCCCTCCAGGCGCAGGAGCGCCAGGTAGCAGGTGTCGCGCCGGGCAGGGTGGAACATCTCGAGGACGGCGGGGAGGTCCAGCTTGCGCAACTGGTCGAGGTGCGTGCGCAGCGCCGTCCGCTCGAGGGGCGCCTCTCCCCACAGCGCCTGCACCGCGCGCACCGATCCGTCGAAAGACGAGTCGTGGCCGAGCGAAAGGACCATGGGCTCCAGCGGCGCCGAAGCCGACGCCGGAGGCGGAGGCGAGGGAGCGCTCGCCGCCTCCCGCACCGAAGTCCCCCGCGTCTCCCGCGCGGGCAGGGCGCGTGGCACCTGCCGCTGCC
>DAINRN010000511.1:0-3007 GCA_036741815.1 Acidobacteriota bacterium | reverse complement strand
GCTCCTCGACGTTGGAGTCCATCTGCCACTCGTCCTCGGGGTGCGCCTCGGCGATGTAGACGGTCAGGAAGTTCGCGCGGTCCTTGTGGGCGTCGTAGATGGCGTGAAGATCGACGATCTTCTTTCGGAACGGCGGTCAGGTGCAGCTGCCGAACACCAGGAAGAGCGGCTTGCCGTCGCCCCAGAGTGAGGACAAGCGCGCGGTCGAGCCGTCGTACATGACCACCTCGAGGTCGGGGGCCGCATCCCCTACCCGGAGGCGGCCCTCCACCCGCCGGTCGTACTTGTTGTACCTGATCCAGGCCTTGCGGACCGCGTACATGTAGGCCAGGCCGCCCAGGGCGATCACGGACAGGCCCAGCGCGGTAGCCCTGATTACCTTCCGGCTCGGCTTGCGCACGTCAGAGACTCTAGCTCACCGGCGCCTTGATCGTCGCCTCTAGCTCGCCGGCTCCTCGATCGTCACCACCCGCCGGCCGGCCACGTCCTTCAGGGACTGCACGGCGCCGCTCGGCCACAAGACCTCGATCGAATCGGCCCGCGACGCGCCGCCGAGGCCGAAGTGCACGCGCAGGTCGTCGTGCGAGTAGTAGCTCGACTGGCTGAGCACCACGCGCGCCTGACGCAAGCCCCCCGCGGTGACCACCACCGTCGCGCCGACCGCCGCGCGGTTCGACCGCGTTCCGACCAGCTTGAGCTCCACCCAGCCGTTGCCGCCCGCGTACTCGTTCCGCAGCAGCGACGGCGGCTCGTTCATGTTCATGACCAGCAGGTCCACGTCGCCGTCGTTGTCGTAGTCGCCGAAGGCGGCGCCGCGGCTGGAGTGGGGAGCGGAGGCGCCGGGCCCGCTGCGCGTGGTGACGTCCTCGAAGCGGCCGGACCCCAGGTTGCGGAAGACCACGCGCGGGCCGCGGTGCGGATACTGCGGCAGGTGTCGCTCGATCTCCGGGTAGACGTTGCCGGTGACGTACACGAGGTCGGCCCATCCGTCGTTGTCCAGGTCCGGCATCCCCGCGCCCCACTCGACGTAACGGTTCAGCACCCCCAGGCCCGCGGTCACGGAGGCCTCCTCGAACTGCCCGCGGCCGAGGTTCCGGTACAGCGCGGGCACGTCGTCGGCGAAATGCGTCTTCAAGAGGTCGAGGCGCCCGTCGCGGTCGTAGTCCCCCGCCGCCAGCCCCATGCCCGCCTGTGCGGCGCCGTACTCACCGTAGGCCACGCCCGCGGCCACCGCGGTGTCCGTGAACGTGCCGTCGCGGTTGTTGCGATAGAGGGTCGACGCGGTGGAATCGCAGGCCACGTAGATGTCGGGCCAGCCGTCGCCGTCGAGGTCGGCGGCCGCCGCCGTCATCGAGTAGCGGCCGGTGACGCCCGCGATGCCCGACGGGGCCGAGACGTCGCGGAAGACGCCGCCGCCCTCGTTGTGGAAGAGCAGGTTCGTGTCCGTGGCCAGGCCCTTGGGCCCGCAGTTCACCGGGATCCCCTTCCACACGCAGTTGGCGCCCTTGCCCGGCTCGGGCGCGGTGGCGAGGTCGAAGACGAGGTAGTTGGCGACGAACAGGTCGACGCGGCCGTCCCGGTCGAAATCCACGAACGCGCATCCCGATCCCCAGCGCGCGCCCCTGGCCGCAAGCCCCGCCTTCAGGGTGGCGTCCTCGAAGGTGCCGTCGCCGCGGTTGCGGTAGAGGACGTTCTGGCCGTAAGAGGTGAGGAAGAGGTCCAGGTCGCCGTCGTTGTCGTAGTCGCCGGCGCAGACCGACGAGGCCCAGCCCGTGCGGCGCAGGCCGGCGCGCTCCGTCACGTCCAAGAACGTGCCGTCCCGGTTGTTCCGGTAGAGACGATTGCTGGGGGCCTGGCCCGCCGGCCAGGCGGCCTCCACCCGCGCGCCATCGGCGAGACGCGTGCCGCTCAGGACGAGGGCGTCCAGCCAGCCGTCGGCGTCGAAGTCGAGGAGCGCGGCCCCCGCCCCGTTCGTCTCGATGATGAAGCGCTTCTGCTCGAGGCCGCCATAGATCGAGGGGAAGCGCAGCCCGGCGCTCTCGGCGACGTCCACGAAGGTCACGGGCCAGGGCGGAGGATCGGCGGACCGCGCGCGCGCGGAGAGGGACGCGAGACCGACGGCCGCCGCCAGGACGAAGGCGGCCCGCGCGGGGCTCAACGCTCGCCGGCCCCCGGCAGCCGCTCGGCCGTCTCCAGCTCGCGCCGCGCCTGCTCCGGACGCCCCGTCTGCTGCAGCAGCTGGCCGAGCAGGTAGTGCGCGGCCTTGTTGTTCGGGTCGTACTGCACCGCCTGCCGCAGCATGCCCTCGGCCGCCGCCGTGTCGCCCTTCTTCATGTATGCCTTGCCGAGGAGGATGTACGGGCCGCTGAAGTACGGGTTGATCCAGATGGACTTCTGGAGCGCGGCCACCGCCTCGTCCCATTTGAGCTGGCGGCTGTAGGCGTCGCCCAGCAGGTGGTAGGCCATGGCCTCGCCCGGGCTCACCTCCAGCTCCCGCTTCAGGAGCGCCACCGCCTCGTCCAGGCGCCCGCGGAAGAGCGCGGTCTGCCCCAGGAGCAGGTTCGCCCGCGGGAGACGGGGATCCTTGGCCACGGCCTGCTTCAGCTCCGCCTCCGCCATCTCGTCGAGCCCGACACGGATCATCATCTGGGCGGCCAGAAGGTGGCCGGCAGCGGAGTCAGCCGCGACGCCGAACCCGCGCGCCCAGGATTCCCGCGCCCGTGCCGGCTGCCCCGTCTGCGCGTAGGCGGTGGCGAGCGTCTGGGCCAGCTCGATGCTCTCGGGCAGGACCGCGCGCGTCTGCTCCAGGAACGGGATCGATTCCGCGACGTGGCCGGCGAGGTAGTGGGACAAGCCGAGGATCTGGACAGCCTCCCGCCTCTCCAGCGAGTCGGCGGCCAGCTTCGGGCTCGCCGCCGCGAGCTGCTCGATGGCGCGCGCGGGATCGCCGGCGTGGTAGTAGGCGACGCCGAGCAGATAGCCGACGCGCGGATCGGCCGCCGCGTCG
>DAINRN010000510.1:0-3009 GCA_036741815.1 Acidobacteriota bacterium | reverse complement strand
ATCTACAAGCGCGGCCCGTTGTTCGCGACCGAGGCGTTCCTGGCGGCGCGCTCGAAAGGAGAGTCCGATGAAGTCGAGGTCGATGTGGGCGCTGGTGCTGCTGGTCGTCGCCCTTCCCCTCCTGTTCAGCGCGTGCGGCAAGAAGCGGCCGCCGGTCGTGACTGGGAACCCGCCGGCCCGTCCCGCGGCGCCTCCCTCGCCCACGGCGGAGCCCTGGCCGACCGGGGGCGACGTGCGTCCCGTCGAGGAGCCTACGGCCTCGGGCGAGGACTTCTCCGTCTCCGACCCGTCCGGCGAGGGCGGCCCGCTGGCCGACATCCACTTCGATTACGACCAGGCCGCGCTGACCGACGAGGCCCGCGCCATCCTGGAGAAGCACGCGCTCTGGCTGCAGAACCACCGCGAGGCCAAGGTCCTGGTCGAGGGCCACTGCGACGAGCGGGGCACCGTGGAGTACAACCTCGCGCTGGGGAACCAGCGCGCGCAGGTCACGCGGGACTACCTGGCCAGCCTGGGCGTGGCCGCGGACCGCCTGCGCACGACCTCCTACGGAAAGGAGCGCCCGCTCGATCCCGGCCAAAACGAAGCGGCGTGGGCGAAGAACCGGCGCGCGCATTTCGCGGTTTCGCGCTGAGGCACCATCAGGTCGGCGCCGCTCGGGGTCGCTCGCCGCGTGGAATCTCAGATTAGATCCACGCTCTGAGCGACACCGCTCGCGGCGCCAACCCGCTACGGGCCTGAGGCGTCCGAGACCGGGTGATATGATCTCGAAGGGAGGTCGCGTCCTGATCCGCCGAATCGTTCCCACCTTCGCGCTGCTCACGCTCACGCTCGCCGCGCCGGCGTGGGCCGTGAACAAGGACATCGAGCGGCTGCAGATCCAGATGGCCGACGTCCAGCGCCAGCTCTACGACCTGGTGCGCATGGCGGAGGAGAACCAGGCGGAGATCCGCCGCCTCAACCAGTCGCTGGCCGACCAGGCCGACCTCCTGAAACGGCAGCTGGAGAGCCGCCGGGTGCAGGACGAGGCGCTGCAGTCGGCGCTGCGCGACATCACCGACCGCATGTCGGAGCTGGGCGAGCGGATGCAGGCCCTGTCGGTGGCGCCCCCCGCGGCCGCGCCGGTGGCCGGGCCCGCAGGCTCGCCCGAGGGCGGCCCGCCGGCGACGCTGCCCGCGCCCACCGTCGCCGGCCCGCCGCCGCGCGAGCTCTACAGCCAGGCCTACGCGGACTACGCCCGCGGCAACTACGACGTGGCCATCCAGGGCTTCTCGCAGTACCAGCGCCATCCCGCCGCCGCCAGCGACCTCCTGGACAACGCGCAGTACTGGATCGGCGAGTCCCACTACGGCAAGAAGAACTACGGCGAGGCCATCGCCGCCTGGGACGCGCTCTTCCGCGATTATCCCGCGAGCGACAAGCTGCCCGACGCCCACGTCAAGAAGGGCATGGCCCTGGAGAAGATGGGCCGCCGGCGCGACGCCCTGCGCGAGTACCGGTTGGTCATCGACCGCTACCCCAACTCCCCCGCGGCGCGCATCGCGCGGGAACGTCTCAACCCCTGACCCGTCCGACTTTCCTCTACCGCGAGGAGCCGCCATGGCCAGCGTCAACAAGGTGATCCTGATCGGGAACCTGGGCAAGGACCCGGAGATCCGGTACACGCAGTCCGGGGAGCCCATCGCGAACTTCTCCCTGGCCACCAACGAGGTGTGGACGGACAAGAGCGGCCAGAAGCAGGAGCGGGTGGCCTGGCACCGCGTGGAGGTCTTCGGCAAGGCCGCCCAGGTCGTGCGCGACTACCTGACCAAGGGCCGCCCCGTCTACCTCGAAGGCAGCATCCGCTACGACGAGTGGACCGACAAGGACGGCAACAAGCGCAACACCACCAAGATTCACGTGGGCGGGCCCAACTCCAAGGTGGTCCTGCTCGGCAGCCGCGGCGAGGGCGGGGCCGGGGGCGGGGGTGGCCCGCGCGGGGGAGGCTCAGGCGCAGGCGAAGGCCAGGGACAGGCGGCGCCCCCCGACGACTTCCAGGCCTCCGACGAAGACGTGCCGTTCTAGGAGCCGACCCGCCGCAAACCACCGGCGCCCGATAAACTAGGACCATGGCGACGGTCCTCTCCATCGAGCGGTTCCTGCCTCCCTACCGGTACGGCCAGGAGGTCGTCACCCGGTGGGTGCGCGCGTGGCTCGAGGCCGGCAACGGCGACGGCGAGGCGGCGGCCCGCCTCCTGCCCGTCTACGCGGCGGCCGGGGTGAAGACGCGCGCAAGCGTCGTCCCCATCGAGCAGGTCTTCGACCCGGGCGACTTCGAGACCCAGAACGACACGTATCGCCGCATCGCCTGCGAGGCGGGCACGGACCTGGCGCGGCGCGCGCTGCGCTCCGCGGGCCTGGACCCGGCGGAGGTGGACCTCGTCGTGAGCGTCTCCTGCACGGGCTTCATGATCCCGGCGGTGGACGCCTACGTGGCCGACGCGCTGGGCATGGGCCCGCGCCTCGTCCGCCTGCCCATCACCGAGAGCGGCTGCGCGGGCGGCGTGGTCGGTCTGGTGCGGGCGGCGGACTACCTGGCCGGCCACCCCGACCGCGTGGCGCTCGTCCTGGCCCTCGAGTTCTCGAGCCTGACCTTCCAGCGCTGGGACCGCTCGGCCACCAACGTGGTCTCCACCGCCATCTTCGGCGACGGCGGGGCGGCGGTGGTGATGGTCGGCCCGCGCCACCCGCGCGCCAGGGACGGGGGTCTGGCCCGGTTGGCGGACTCGGAGAGCCTCTTCTTCCCCGGCACCACGCACCTCATGGGGTTCCACCTGCGCAACCAGGGCCTGCAGATCGTGCTGGACCGCGAGCTGGCGCCGTTCGTCCGGCGCCACGTGGTGGACGTGGTGGAGGGGTTCCTGGGCCCGCGCGGCCTGCGGCGCGAGGACGTGACCCGGTGGATCCTCCATCCCGGGGGCCGGCGCATCATCGAAAGGATGCGCGTGCAGAGCGGTCAGCCGCTGCCGC
>DAINRN010000509.1:0-3013 GCA_036741815.1 Acidobacteriota bacterium | reverse complement strand
GTCATCTCCGACGTCGTGACCCTGAAGAAGATGGGGACGTCCTGGAAGGGTCTCTGCCCGTTCCACCAGGAGAAGACGCCATCCTTCAACGTGCGCCAGGAGCCGGCGGTCTTCCACTGCTTCGGCTGCGGCGAGGGCGGCGACGTCTTCAAGTTCGTGATGCTCCACGAGCGCGTCGCCTTCCCGGAGGCCATCGAGGTGGTGGCGCGCCGCTTCGGAATCCCGATCCCCGAGAACCGCTTCGACGCGGGGCCGGACCGCAAGGAGCGGGAGCAGCTCCTGGCCCTGCTCGAGGCCGCGGCCGAGCACTTCACCCGGAACTTCTGGAGCGGTCCCGGGACCCGGGCGAGGGACTATCTCCTCGCGCGCGGCTTCAAGAAGGAGACTCTCGAAAAGATCCGTGCGGGGGCCGCGCCCGACTCCTGGACGGACCTGGGCGACGCCCTCCGCAGGAAGTTCGAGCCCTCCGCTCTGCTCAAGGCGGGTCTCGTCATCGAGAAGGAGCAAGGCAAGCGCCCCTACGACCGCTTCCGCAACCGCGTGGTCTTCCCCATCCTGAACGACGCGGGCAAGGTCGTGGCCTTCGGGGCCCGCAGCCTCGACGGCTCGGAGCCCAAGTACTTGAACTCTCCGGAGAGCCCGGTCTACCAGAAGAGCCGGACGCTCTACGGCCTGTCCTGGGCGAAAGACGGCATCCGCGCGGCGGGCCGCGTCGTACTCATGGAGGGCTACCTCGACGTGGCCCGGGCCGTCGAGGCGGGCGTCGCGGAGGCGGTGGCCACGTGCGGTACCGCGCTCACCCAGGGCCACGCGCGGCTGCTGCGGCGGTTCACGGAGAGGGTGGTGGTCAACTTCGACCAGGACGAGGCGGGCCAGAAGGCCGCGCGCAAGAGCCTTGACGTCCTGGTGGAGGAGGGCCTGAAGGCGCACGTGGTCGAGCTGCCGGAGGGGCACGATCCCGACACGTTCCTGAAGGCCTTCGGCGCCGACGCCTACCGCCGCGCCCTCGACGAGGCCCCGGCGGCCATGGAGTGGCTGATCCGGCGCGCCGCCGCCGAGAACGACACCCGCACTCCGGAAGGCAAGGCCGCCTACCTCAACGCCCTCCTCCCCGGCTTGAGGCGGATCGAGAGCGCGGTGGAGCGCGCGGCGTGGCTGCCGGCCGTCGTCCAGCGGGGCGGCCTGGACCCGCAGGCGGCCCAGGAGGAGCTGCGGCGGGCCCTCGCCTCGCGCTCGCCGACGGTGGCGGCGGCGGCGGTCGCGACCGCGGCTCCGCCGCCGCGGCCCGCCGTCCTGCTTCCGGCGGAGAAGCTCCTCCTGGCTCTACTCCTCACGGACGCCGAGGGGGCCGGCGAGGCCCTGGACAGCCTGGACGACCCCGACTTGCAGGGGCTGCGCTCGGCCCCCGTCCTGGCCGCGGCCCGCGTCCTGCGCGGCCGCGGCGAGCGGGTGACGGCCGCGGCCCTGGACGGCCTGCTCGAGGCGGAGGACGCCCTGCGGCTGGTGCGCGAGGTGGCGGTGGAGGGGGTCACGCAGGGCGCGGACCCCGCGGAATGCGTGAGGGAGCTGAGGCGATTGCCCTTGCAGACGCGGATGGCCGAGATCCAGCGGGACCTGCCCCAGGCCCGCGGGCCGGCGGAGGCGGCCCTCCTGGAGGAGAAGCTCAGGCTGAAGAGGCAGATGACGGAGCTTTGAGGCTGTAACGGATGGGGCGGCCCGGGCGTCCAAGACGGATGCCGGGAATTGGGTTAAACTAAGCGGTTTGCCGGGGGGCGGGGCGGGCGCAAGGGCGCGGTAGGCGGGCGGAAAGCTTAAGGAGCGAACGCGAGAATGGCGCTGTCGATCGAAGAAAAGTACGACGAAGTCCGGCAGCTCATCACGATGGGCAAGGAGAAGGGGTACCTCCTCTACGAGGAGGTCAACGACATGCTCCCCTCCGAGATCAGCTCATCCGACGAGCTGGACGACATCTTCTCCATGTTCGGGTCCATGGGGATCGAGGTCGTGGACTCCGAGCAGAAGTTCCGGGAGGCCAAGGACGGCGAGGAAGGAGCGGAGCTGGACCTCACGCCGGGCACCCTGGACAAGACCAACGACCCCGTCCGCATGTACCTGCGCGAGATGGGGACGGTCCCGCTGCTCACCCGCGAGGGCGAGGTCGAGATCGCCAAGCGCATCGAGCGGGGCAAGAAGGCGGTCCTGCGGGTCATCGCGCGCACGCCCATGGCCGCGCAGGAGGTGGCCCGCCAGGCCGAGCGGCTGCGGGCGGGCGAGATCGCCATCCGCGATATCGTCGTCTTCGTGGAGGAGGAAGTCACCGAGGACAAGCTCGAGAACAAGATCAAGGAGACCCTGGCCCTGACGGACAAGGTGGCCAAGGCCCACAAGGAGTACCTGGCCTATCGCAAGCAGTTCGTGAAGCACAACAAGCGGTCGCCCCGCTACTTCCGCGCGAAGTGGCGGCTGGGCCGGCTGCGCATCGGCGTGTCCCAGGCCATCCGCAGGATCGAGTTCAGCGAGGCGGTGAAGCGGCGGCTCACCGAGCGCATCCGCGAGTCCGTGGAGCGCATCCGGGACGCCGAGGACAAGATCTCGAAGCTCGAGCCCAAGCTCCGGCACAAGGTCTCCGACGATTACAAGCGGGTGATCCGCAAGCAGATCCACGAGCAGCGCGAGTTCCTGCGCGTGGTGGCGGAGGAGTTCGACACCCGCACCGACGAGCTGAAGCGGACGCTGCGCACGGTCATCGAGGGCGAGCACCAGGCGGAGCAGGCCAAGAAGGAGCTGGTGGAGGCCAACCTGCGCCTGGTCGTCTCCATCGCCAAGAAGTACACGAACCGCGGCCTCCAGTTCCTGGATCTCATCCAGGAGGGCAACATCGGCCTCATGAAGGCCGTGGACAAGTTCGAGTACAAGCGCGGCTACAAGTTCTCGACCTACGCCACCTGGTGGATCCGGCAGGCCATCACCCGCGCCATCGCCGACCAGGCCCGCACCATCCGCATCCCCGTGC
>DAINRN010000508.1:0-3015 GCA_036741815.1 Acidobacteriota bacterium | reverse complement strand
GCCGTGCAGATCCTGAACCTGCTGGCGGGGGCGGAGGAGAGCGACGTGGCCAGCCTGGCCACCTCCCAGACCCGCCAGGCCAACCTGGCCGCCACCGGCGCCGCCACGCTGGCCGCGGGCCGCATCGCGGAGGAGATGGGCCTGGAGCGCGGGGCGGAGCGGATCTTCGGCCTCAACCGCTTCTCCATCGACCCCTCGCTCGTGAAGGGCGACGTCACCAACCCCAGCGCGCGGCTCACCCTGGGCAAGCGCATCACGCCGGACGTCAACGTCATCTACTCCATCGACCTGCGCGGGGTGCAGGACCCCTTCATGTCCGTCGAGTACACCTTCTCCGACCGATTCTCGCTGCTGCTGAGCCGGGCCGACCCCGCGGCGGGCGGGTACGGCTTCGACCTGCGGATGCGCCAGTCGCGGTGATGTCCGCCCTCCTGCTGGCGCTGCACCTCGCGGTCGTCCCGCCCGCGGAGGAGGCGCCGCTCCTCGAGGGAGAGACGATCACCTCGGTGACCATCGAGGCCCCGCCCGAGGACGTGCGCCGGCTGGAGCAGTACCTGGAGATGCGGGCGGGCGAGCCGTTCCGCGCGGCCCGCGTGCGCCACGCGGTGGAGCTCTTCCACGCCACCGGGGACTACGAGGACGTGCGCGTGGAGGCCCGCCGCGGGCCCGGCGGCCTCGACCTCGTCTTCCGTCCCGTCCCCGCCCCCCTCCTGGCCGAGGTCCGCGTGGAGGGCGAGCGCGTCCTGGGCGCCGATGACGTCCAGCAGATCGCGCGGCTGCGCCGGCGGGATCCGCTCTGGCCGGCGCGGCTGGAGCAGGCGGCACGCGAGGTGGCCCTGGCCCTCGTGGAGCGCGGCTATCTCGAGGCGCAGGTCCGGGCCACGGCCGACCGCAAGGGGCCCGTGGCCGACGCCGTCTTCGAGATCCGTCCCGGGCCGCTGGCGCGCGTGGGGACGGCCGTCGTGCTGGGCGAGGCGGGCCCCGCTCCGCGCTACCTCGAGGAGAGGATCCGTCCCCGCGCCGGCGGGGTCTTCCGGCGGGCGCAGGCCACGGCCGCCGCCGAGAAGATGCGCCGTGACCTCGTGCAGGCGGGCCATTGGGGCGCCCGGGTGGAGACGAGCGAGACCTACGACCCCGCTGCGGCGCGCATGGGCCTCGTGTTCCGGGTCACGCCCGGCCCCCGCCCGCGCGTGGAGGCGCGCGGGGCCGCGCTCACCGGCGGCCTGCGCCACGCCCTCGAGGAGCGACTCCGCGAAGGGGGGCTGGCCACCGACGCGCTGGAGCAGGGCCGCGAGCTCGTCGAGGACCACTTCCGGCGCCTGGGGCATCGCGACGTGACCGTCACCCTGCGGCAGGAACGGGGACCGGCCGAGACGGTCAACGTGATCTACGAGATCGCGCCGGGCGCAGCGGCCCGGGTGCGGTCGGTGGCGATCGAGGGCTTCCCCGACCTGGCGCCGCCACTCAAGGTCCGGCCGCGCTCGCCGCTCCGGGACCGGCTGGTCGAGGAGGATTCGCGGACGCTGGCCCTGGCCCTCGAGGACCGAGGATACGCGGAGGCCCGGGTGGAGGCGGACGTGCCGGAAGGAGCGGGCGACCTCCCCGTGGTGTTCCGCGTGCGGGCCGGCCAGCGCTCCGTGGTCGCCTCCTTCGCGGTGCGATCGCCGGAGACGGCGCCGGCGGGCGTCGAGCTCCGCGAGCTCCACACCCGCGTGGGCGAGCCGTATCGCATCCGCGACCTCGCGCGTGACCGCGCCGCCGTCCTCTCCGCCTACCGCAACGCGGGCTACCTGCAGGTCGAGGTGGCGCCCGAGGTGCAGCCGGCGGAGCAGCCGGGGCAGGTCCAGGTCGTACTGCGGGTGTCGCCCGGGCCCCGCACCCGCGTGGACCACATCGTGATCGCGGGCCTGCAGGCCACGCGCGAGGAGGTGGTGCGCCGGGAGCTCGCCCTCGAGGAGGGGGGAGCCCTCGGCCTGCAGAAGGTCCTGGAGAGCCAGCGCCGGCTGGGCGCCCTGGGGATCTTCCAGAAGGTGAGCCTCAGCGAGATGGACCCCGAGTCCGCCTACGCCCGCAGCGTGGTGGTGACGGCGGAGGAGGGGCCGCGCACCACGGTGGCCTACGGGATCGGCTACGCGGAGCGCGACCGCCTCCGCTTCAGCGTGGAGGCCACGCGCCGCAACCTCTTCGGTATGGACCGCAGCATCACCACCTTCGCCCGCATCAGCTTCCGCGGGAGCCGGCTGGAGGCCACCTTCCGCGAGCCGTACTTCTTCGGCCACCGCCGCCAGCTCTTCGTCACCGGCTTCCGCGAGGAGGAGGACCGGGACGGCTTCGACTTCGTGCGCTACGGCGCCCTCCTGCAGACGGCGCGCGCGCTGTCCCCCACCTGGAGCCTGATCCTCCGCTATGCCTACCAGGAGACCAGCATCTTCAACATCGAGATCCCGCTGGACGAGGTGGACCGGCAGTTCCGCTCCACGACCTTCTCCGGCCCGTCCGCCTCCGTGGTGAACGACACCCGGGACGATCCCCTGGACCCGCACCGCGGGCGGTTCATCGGCGCCGACGTCCAGTTCTCCCACGAGGTCCTGGGCGGGGACAGCTTCCTGAAGGGATTCGTGCAGGCGGCCGCCTACCAGCGCCTCGCCGCGCGCACCATCCTGGCCGTGTCCGGACGGCTGGGCCTGGGGCGCACCTTCGGCCTCGACGTCCCCCTGCGCCTGCCTCTCCCCGACCGCTTCTTCGCGGGCGGGGACTACAGCCTGCGCGGCTTCGGCCAGGACCTGGCGGGCCCGGTGGTGGTCCTCGCTACCGGAGAGGTGGTTCCCACCGGCGGCAACGGCCTCCTGCTGGGCGGGGCGGAGCTGCGCTACGACGCCGGCCGCCGCCTGTCCGCGGCCGCCTTCACGGAGGCGGGCAACATCTACCCGCTGGTCCCCGTTTCCAGCGGCGGCCAGGATGAACGCCCGCGTGGTCAGCAGTAGCGGCTGGATCGGCGTCTCCAATACCGGCAGC
>DAINRN010000507.1:0-3022 GCA_036741815.1 Acidobacteriota bacterium | reverse complement strand
CATCAGGCGGAGACCCTCGAGGGCGGCCGCGCGGCCCGTGGGGTCCGGGGCCTGCTGCGCGGAGTTGACGAGGCAATCGGCGGCGGCCGGGGTCCCTTCAGCGGCCAGGGCGCGCGAGGCGACCCAGTGCCCAGCGTCGCCGCCGCCGCCCACCCAACGGCACAGGTCGGGGATGGCCGGCTCGCCGAGGCCGACCATCAGCGAGACGGCGTTGCGGCGCTTGCGGTCGAAGATCGTCAGCTCCGCATCCTCGATGTCCACGGTCTGGAGATAGGAGTCCACCAGGCCCGGCTGCTGCAGCTGGAGCAGGCAGGCGAGCGTCTCCTCCGAGACCACGCGGGCGCGAGAGCGCTCGAGGTATTGGTCGTACCCATCCGCGCAGCCGCTGGCGAAGGGCGCGAGGTTGATCACGTACGGGTCGATCTCCTTGCGCGCGATGGCCGACTGATGGTGGCTCACGCCCAGGCTTGCATGGCGCGGGCGGAAGACCAGCACTCCCACGACCAGCGCCACGGCGATGGCGACGACCAGTCCGATCGTCTTGGCCGAGGGCAGAGCCCGGCGCGCGCTGCGCGCGGCTTGCACCGCGGCCTCGCGGGCGGCGGCGCGGGGCGCGGCCTTGCGGATGTCGTCCCAGGCCGTGGTGTCCGAGCGCATCGCCGGCCGGAGCGTGGGGGCCATCGTGATCGGCGCGAGGCGGAGTGGGGCGTCGGCGGACGCCGGGCTGGGCGGGACCGTGGGACCGGTTTTGGGGAGACCGGTGGGACCCGCGGCTGGTGGAACGGTTGCGGCCGCGCTCGGCTGAGTGGTCTCCCATTCCAGCCGCCACACACGCAGCGCGAGGTCGGTGCCGCCGCAGAGGAAGGCGTTGCCCGAGGGCAGGACCGCCACGGTGAGGACGGCGCCCGTGTAGGCGAGCGTCCGCACGCATGCGCCCGTCGTGACATCCCACACCTTCACGGTCTTGTCGCGGCTGCCGGTCACCAGATAGCGGCCGTCGGGGAGGAAGGCCAGGGTCGTGATCTCTGCCGTGTGGCCCGTGAGCACGCGCAACGCGCGGCGTAGCCGGAGGTCCCACAGTCGCACGATCCCGTCGAGTCCGCCCGACGCCGCCTGGCGGCCGTCGGGGCTCAAGGCGATCGCGCCCACGCTCGTCTCGTGTCCCTCGAGAGCGCCGACCGCCGCGCGCGCCTGCACGTCCCACAGGCGCAGGCTCGTGTCCCAGCTCGCGCTCAGCGCGAACTTGCCGTCCGGCCCGAACGCGCAGGCGCTGACCGGTCCTTCGTGCCCCTCCAGCGTGCCCAGGTGGCGGCCGGTAGCGACGTCCCAGAGACGCAGCGTCTGGTCGGAGCTGGCGCTGAGGGCAGTGCGTCCGCTCGGCGAGAGCGCGACGCCGTTGACGTAGTCGGTATGCCCCTCGAAGACGCGGAGCGGCTCGGTCTTTCCCATCTGCCACGACTTCAGCGTGCGGTCCCAGCTCGCGGTCACGGCGTGGCGGCCGTCCGGGACGAGCGCCGCCGCGGCCACGGTCGCTTGATGGCCGGCGGTCTTCGCCACCTCCACCTGCTGGCGCAGGTCCCAGAAGCGGACCGCGCCTCCGAGGTCGCCGGACACGGCGGTTCCGCCGTCCACGCTCGCCGCCACCGCCATCACCGGATCGAGGTGGGCCTCGAGGGCGGCGGCCTCCCACGCCGAATGCAGCGACTTGCGCGGCAGGCGCGCGGTGACGTCGTCCCACAGCGACAGCGCGGCCTCCGCGCGCTCATGGCCGGGCACGGTGCGGGCCTCGCGGGCCAGGGTCAGGGCGCGGCCCAGGTCGCCCTGCGTGAGCGCGTTGCGAGCGTCGGCCAGGCGCTGGAGGAAGGTCGCGCTGCGATGCTCGGCCTCCACCACGGAGACGGGGCGGGCGAGCGCGTACTGCGGACGCCATTCCGCGGCGCTGAGCCGCACCTCGCGCAGGCCGGCGCCGCTCACGGCCCATACCGACCGCAGCTCGCCCGCGCCGGCCAGGTCGTGGATGGGGCCTTCCAGCCGCGCCACGCCGCGCAGCGTCCCGCGGCCGAGGTCCCACGCGCGGATGGTCCGGTCGTGGCTGGCCACCACCGCCTGCCGCGCGTCGGGACGGAGCAGGATCGAGGTCACCGCGCCCGCCGGTCCTTCGAGGACGCGCGTCGAGGCGCCGCGCCCCACGTCCCACTGGCGCACCGTACGGTCCTCGCCTCCGCTGAGCAGCACCGAGCCGTCGCCGGCGAAGGCGATCGCGTCCACGCGTCCGCGGTGCTCGCGCAGAGTGGCCACCACTCGGCCCGCGGCGACGTCCCACACCCGGACGGTCTCGTCGAGCCCGCCCGAGGCCGCGCGCGATCCGTCGGCGGTCACGGCCACGCACCCCACCGCCTCCGTGTGCCCGTCGAGCGCATGGAGCTGCCGGCCCGTCGCCAGCTCGAACACGCGGACCTTGCGGTCGGATCCGCCGACGACCGCGATGCGGCCGTCGCCGCTGATGGCCAGGCAGGCCGTGACGCCGGGCACGCGCGGGAAGGCCCGCGTCGTGCGCGCGGCCTCGATGTCCCAGAGCTGCGGCGGCGCGCCCTCGCCGGCGAGCAGGACCGAGCGACCGTCGGGGGCCGCCGCCATGGCGCGGACCTTCAGCTCGACCGGCACCAGCGGGCGCAGCGATTCGCCCGAGGCCTTCCACACCCGGACCTCGTTGCCCGTTTTGGCGAAGGCCAGCACCCGCGAGCCGTCGGGCGTGACCACCACCGCGAGGGGCGCGTCGGCCTTCACGGCACGCGTGGACTCCGCCAGCCCGCCCGCGCCAATGGCGGCCGCCTTCGCCTGCCCCACCAGCTCGCCCGCGCGCGGCCCTTCGGCGTTGGCACGCCGCGCCTCCTCCACGCGCGCGAGCAGCTCCTCGTCCCCGATCTTGCCCTGGCCCCACGCGTGCAGCGCCTGGTTGTAGCTGGACTCCAGATGCTGTGGCTCGGCCCGCAGGGCCTGGGCCCACAGGCCGTCCGCGCCC
>DAINRN010000506.1:0-3036 GCA_036741815.1 Acidobacteriota bacterium | reverse complement strand
GGCGTAGGCCACGATCGGCGCCTCGGCGGGTCCGAGATCCCCGGGAAGCGCGATCTCGTCCACGGGGGGAAGGTCCACGATCAGGAAGCGGGCGCCGTGCCCCTGCGCGGTCCGACGCATCTCGTCCAGGATCGCCGCGGTCAGGCGGACGTCGTCCGCCGACGGCCGCGGTGTCGGGCGCAGGCGACGCCAGGCCATGCCCAGCACATCGAGCAGGTGGGAGCGCAAGGCCTCGCGCGCGAGGGTGCGCGCCGGAGAGGGAACCGGGCTGCCCGTGAGGACCAGGGCGCCGTCCCTCAGCGCGAAGCGCGGCTTGGCGTAGTCGCGGAAGGACAGGCCGTTGCGCGCGACGTCGTCGGCGTAGTAACCGAGCACGACGAGGTCGGGCTCGTAGCGAAGGCCTTCCTCGCGCAGGTGGATCAGCATCTGGTCGTGGCCGTATCCGTGGACCCCGAGGTTGATCACCTCGAAGCCGGGGCCGAGGCGCGCCTGGAGTTGCGCGGGGTAGGTCTCGTCGTCGCCCACGCCTTCCCCGAACGTGAAGGAGTCGCCGACGATCACCACCCGCCGGAGGCCCGCCCTACGACCGGGGGAATAGTCGACGCGCCCGCGGATGCCGCGGGAGTTCGCGCCGACCGTCGTCGAGGCGAACGTCCAGCGTCCCGGCCGCAATACCCATCCCTTGGTGGGGTCGTACGCGTCGAAGGTATAGAACACGGGCCGCCGCCCCCACAGGTACCGGTTCACCCAACGGATGCGCCACGCGGCCTCCTGGTCCGCGGGCAACCTGGCCCTCACCATGGGCAGGAGCAGGAGCGCCTTGGCCAGGAGCTCCGCGCAGACCAGGAGGTAGACGGCGTACAGCACGCGTTCGCGTCCGCGGCGCGAGGGCGGCGGTGCGCTCATGAGCGGAGAGATTATGAGCGGGCCCGCCGGGGATGCGCTAGACTCGCCCGCGCGGAGGGTTCCCGGGCGGCGGATGGACCAGGCCACCGAGCTCGTGAAGTGGGCGCTGGGGAAGGCCGCCTCGCTGTGGCTCGGGCCCCAGGTGGCGGGCAGCGCGATCGCCGTGCTCCTCGTCCTGCTCCTGGCCGTGCGTGTGCGCTTCGGGCGGGAGTGGATGCGGGCCCTGCGCTCGCGACCCGTCCGCACCGACGCCACCTACGCGGTCTTCTACGCGGGCGGGTTCTACGCCTTCGTGGTCGCGGGGCCCGCCTACCGCTTCCTGACCGCGCTCGTGGAGCGCCACGTCCCCGGGCTGCAGCTGCACCTGCTGGCGCACCTCCCGGTCTACACCCAGTTCTTCGTGGCCTCCGTCGTCATGGATGGCGTGCTCTACTGGACGCACCGCCTCCTGCACCGCAACCGCTGGCTCTGGGCGTTCCACAGCGTCCATCACTCGCAGCGGGATCTGACCGGGATTTCCA
This sequence comes from Acidobacteriota bacterium, assembly GCA_036741815.1. Taxonomy (GTDB): domain Bacteria; phylum Acidobacteriota; class Vicinamibacteria; order Fen-336; family Fen-336; genus DAINRN01. The sequence continues at coordinate 1,609 of DAINRN010000506.1, read as the reverse complement.
ACTTCCGCTTCCACTTCGTGGACGTGTTCGTGCGCGGCCTGGCCCAGTTCGTGCCGGGCCTGCTGCTCGGGTTGCCCGCCTACGTGTGGCTGCCCTCGGTGTGGATACAGGTGGCCCTCGACTGCCTGGCCCATTCGGGCCTGGGCTGGGGCTACGGCCCGCTGGGCTCGGTGATCGTGAGCCCCGCCTTCCACCGCGTCCACCACTCGGCGGACCCGGCGCACTACAACACGAACTACGGGATGACTTACAGCTTCTGGGACCGCCTCTTCGGCACCGCCTCCGCGCAGCCCGAGGCCCCCTCGCGGTACGGCGTGCCCCACCTGGAGGTGCCCGAGTCCTTCACCCGCCAGCTCGCGTTCCCTTTCCTTTTCATCGCGGGGGCGGTACCCTCACCCGACCCGAGGGAAGGTGAGCCTTGAACGAGCTTTGGGACGTCTCGAAGGCCGTGGCGACGCGCGTCTACACGCTGCTCCTGGGCCCGCGGTTCGTGGAGACGGTGCTGACGCTGGTCGCCTTCGTGGTGGTGGTGGAGCTCCTCACGCGGCGCCGCTGGGCCCGCTACCGGACGCGCACCTTCGCCACCGACGTGACGTACTTCCTGTTCTTCGCCGCTGGCCTCTACGCGTTCTTCATCTCCGGCCCCATCCACCGCGTCATCCTGTCCACGGTCCACGAGCACGGCCGCTTCCTGCTGCTGAACCTGGCCGCGCCCATCCCCCTGCCCCTCAAGGCCCTGCTCTTCATCATGAGCATCGATTTCGTCGAGTACTGCATGCACCGCCTGGGCCACGCCAACAAGCTCTACTGGAAGTTCCACTGCATCCACCACACGCCGGAGCAGCTCACCCCGCTCACCAAGTTCCGCATCCACTGGGTGGACATGACGGTCTTCGGCACCGTGAAGGCCCTGCCCCTGATGATGCTCGGCCACCTGGACGACCTGTGGATGCCCTACCTGCCGCTCATGATCCTGCAGGTCTTCTCGCACTTCGACATCGACTTCCACTACGGCCCGGTCCTCGGACGCTTCCTGGTGAGCCCCCGCTACCACCGCGTCCACCACTCCGCGGACCCGGCGCAGCAGAACACCAACTTCGGGATCATCTTCAGCTGCTGGGACTACATCTTCGGCACGGCCAACGCCGACCTCACGCGGCCGAAGGCCTTCGGCCTGCGCGAGGTCCAGGTCCCGGATTCCTTCGCGCGGCAGTTCTTCTTCCCGTTCCTGCTGGTGGTGCGCAGCCTCCGCTGGGGCGGCGGCCCCAAGGCCCGCCCGGCGGAGCCAGCCGTCCCCTGAGCGCCCGCTGATGGCGGCCAACGAGGCCAAGCTCCAGGCCTTCCTGGCCCGGGCCTTGTACGACCTTGGGGCGGCCCAGAGCGCGGCCCTCGTGGCCCTCGGCGACCGCCTGGGACTCTACAAGGCGATGGCGGGAGCGGGACCTCTCACGCCCGCCCAGCTCGCGGAGCGCACGGGCACGAGCGAGGTCTACCTCCGGGAGTGGCTGGCCAACCAGGCCTGCGGCGGGTACGTCGCGTACGACGCCGCTTCGGGGACCTTCAACCTTCCCGAGGAGCAGGCGCTGGCGCTGGCGCGCGAGGACGGCCC
>DAINRN010000505.1:0-3039 GCA_036741815.1 Acidobacteriota bacterium | reverse complement strand
CCTCGCTTCTATCGAGCGCTTTTGTCAGCGAATCTCTGGGTCAGGACACTAGGGAGGAAGCGCCGGGCCTTGCCCAGGGCCCGCACCAGGCCGCGGTCGAGGTCGAGGGGCGCCAGGTCGTCCCATCCGAACCAGCGGGCGTCGCTGGTCTCCACGGCGCAGGGCGCGACCACGCCGCTCTCCGGCGCGATCACGAGGTAGCGCAGGTCGAGATGGGCGTGCGCGGGCTCGCCGCCGAACGTGGGTATGGCGTGGACGTCCACGTCCAGCGGCCGCGGCGCGCGCGGATGGAGGGCCAGCCCCGCGATCCCCGTCTCCTCCACGGCCTCGCGCAGGGCCACCGCCTCGCCGCTGGTCTCGCCGGGATCGGCGTGCCCGCCGGGCTGGAGCCACCGCTGGAGCTTCCGATGGCGGACGAGCAGGACCCGGTCCCCCTGCGCGGAGACCACGAGCGCGCTGCCGGTGAGGTGGCCTTCCGCGATGCCGCGGTCGAAAGGTTGGGCGTGACGCCCCACGAACTCCACGATGCGCCGCAGGTGCGCCGCCTCTTCGGGATCGGCCGCCGCGTGCCGCGCCAGCGCCTCCGCGAGGGTCACGGCCGGATTGTAGGCCGCCACACGTTGCTTGCGCGCGATGTCGGTGGCACACTTCGGTGGCGGCAAGGGCCGCCCGGGACGAAACGCGGTGGCACAGCTCGAACCCGGACGGGTCCTCTCTCACTACCGAATCCTCGAAAAGTTGGGGCAGGGTGGCCAGGCCACCGCCTACAAGGCGGAGGACCTGCGGCTGAACCGCACGGTGGTGGTGAAGATCCTGCGCGCGGAGCTGGCGCAGAGCGACGCCGCCAAGCGCCGGTTCGAGCGGGAGGCCTGCCTCTGCTCGGCCCTCGACAACCCCAACATTTCGGCCGTCTTCGACGTGGGCGAGACGAACGGCCTCAGCTACATCGTCATGCAGTACGTGGAGGGGTCCACCCTCAAGCAGCTCATGAGCGGCCATCCCCTGGAGACGCTCAGCGCCCTCTCCATCGCCATCCAGATCGCCGACGCCCTGTCCGTGGCCCACGCCGCGGGGATCGTCCACCGCGACGTCAAGCCCAGCAACGTGATCGTCACCCCCGCGGGCCAGGCCAAGGTCCTCGACTTCGGCCTGGCCAAGATGCTGGCCCGCGACCCGGACGCCAAGGACGACGACCCCCTCACCGACGCGGGCACGCCCTACGGCTCCATCGGCTACGGCTCGCCGGAGCAGGTGTCGGGGGAGAGAGTGGACCACCGGACGGACGTCTTCAGCCTGGGTGTGGTGGTCTACGAGATGATGACGGGGGAGCGGCCCTTCAAGGGCGTCACCATCATCGACGTCCTGCATTCCATCGTGAACAACCCGCCGCGGCCCCTCGTGCACTTCAACCCGCGCGCTCCCGCCCGGCTGCAGGCGATCCTCAACCGCGCGCTGGCCAAGGACTCCCAGGACCGCTACCAGACCATGGCCGCCATGCGCGACGACCTCAAGGCCCTCATGCGGCAGCTCACCCTGGAGACGGGGCTCGTCCCGACCGAGGCCACGGCCACCCTGATGACGCCGCAGCGGGCGCGCAACACGTGGCTCCTGGGAGGCACGCTGGGCCGGGTCTTCGCGCGGCGGCGGCGCAGCCCCGCCGCCGAGGCGGCGGCGCGACCGACCTCGTGGGGCACGGAGACGAAGCAGACCATCGCCGTGCTGCCCTTCCGCAACATCTCCGGGGACCCGCACACCGCCTTCTACGAGTTCGGCTTGGCCGACGGCGTGATCACGGACCTGGGACAGGTCGGCTCGCTCGTGGTCCGGCCTTCGTCGTACATCGCGCCTTACGTGGGGCAGAACGTTGACCCGCGGCAGGTGGGCGAGGAGCTGGCCGTGGGCTTCGTGCTGGTGGGCACGTTCCTGAAGGCGGGGGACCGGTTCCGCGTGACGGCCCAGCTGGTGTCGACCACGACCGGCGAGATCCAGTGGAGCGACAAGATCGACGTGGCCGCGCCGGACCTCATCAGCCTCCAGGACGCCATCGCCGCCCGGGTCATCGAGGGGCTGCGCGTGGAGCCCACCGCCGAGGAGCAGGAGAAGATCGAGCGGCCGCTGACGCGGAACACGGAGGCCTACGAGTTCTACCTCCGGGGAAGGGACCAGCTCTTCGCCTACGTGCTGCGGACCTTCGACATCGCGGATCTGGAGCGGGCCATCAGGATGTTCAACGAGGCCATCGGCCTGGACCCGGACTTCGCCGCCGCCCACACCGCGCTGGGGCGCTGCTACATCCACCACGCCCAGGGCTACGGGGGCGAGGAGTACTACACGCTGGCGCATCGCGCGCTGCGCCGGGCCCTCTCCCTCGATCCCGCCTCGGTGGAGGCGCGCCTGCAGATGGCCCACGTGGACCTGCACCACGGCGACAAGAACGGGGCCAACGCCGCCATCGAGCAGCTCCGGCGCGAGGCCCCGGACGACCCCGCGGTGCTCTACGTGGCCGGGATGCTCTACCGGCTGGACGGCCTCTACGAGGACGCCCTCGAGGCCTATGACCACGTCCTGCGCAGCAACCCCCAGGACCTGGTGATCGTGGCCTACAACAAGGCGCGGGTCCTCACCCACCTGCGCCGGTACGAACAGGCGGTGGCCGAGCTGGAGCTGGCCCGCGCGGTGGAGCCCGACCACCCGCTGGTGCGCACCTTCCTGGCCGTGGCCCTGTTCAACCAGGGGAAGGTGGAGGAGGCGCAGGCCCTGATGGAGGACGTGCTGCGCCACCACCCGCACCTGGACGGCGTGCGCCCGGTGCTGGCCTGGTGCCTGAGCGCGCGCGGTGAGCACGAGAAGGCCCGCGCCCTGATCACGGACCGCGTGCGCGAGATCGCCGCCGCCGACCACGACATCGCGTTCTGGCTGGCCTCCTTCTACGGCATGGAGGGCATGGTGGAGGAAGCCCTGGAGTGGGTGCGGAAGGCCATCCGGCTGGGCAACGAGAACTACCCTCTCTTCGCGGAGAGCCGCAAGCTGGAGAACCTC
>DAINRN010000504.1:0-3048 GCA_036741815.1 Acidobacteriota bacterium | reverse complement strand
CGCTGCGTCCGGATGTCATGGCCGGCGACCCGGGCCGTGCCGCGATCGGCGCGCGCGGCCGTGGCCAGCACGCGGAGGAGCGTGGACTTGCCGGACCCGTTTCGGCCCGTCACCAGCAGCCGAACGCCGCGGGACACAGTCAGGCTGACGTCCGCGAGGGCCCACCGCGGCCCGTATCTCCGCCCCAGGCCGAAAGCCTCGATCGCCCACGGGTCCGGCCGGTGGTCCGTCACTCCTCTACTCGGATGGGCCCGGCTTGCTCGGGGGCTCGGTCGACCGCAGGCGGTCGACGTACTCGGGCGAGCGGGTGCGCCGAAGGTGCTCCTCCGAGGCGCGGCCGGTGAGCCAGGCGACGTCCATGGGGTACACCTCGGGATCGAAGATCACCATGTAGAAGTGCCACACCACGATGGCCAGGGTGGCCAGTATCGCCTCGTAGTAGTGCACGGCCGTGGCGGCGTCGCTCACCCAGGTGGGAAAGTTGCGCAGCGTGAAGGTGTTGAACCAGAGCAGCAAACCGGAGACGGCCATCACCGCCGAGCCCCACAGGAACGCCCAGTACTCCGCCTTCTCGGCGTAGCTGAACTTGCCGAACCGCGGCCGCTCCGCCGACCGTCCCAGGTTGTAGCGCAGCACGCACCAGACATCGGCCAGGTCGGCGCGGCGCGGCAGCAGATGCCGGAGGATGACGCGGTCCTTCCGCGACCAGAGCAGGTGGGCGCCGTGATACACGAGCGACGCGATCAAGACGACCCCGGCCACCCGGTGGACGAGGCCACGGAAGGCGAACGTGCCCTCCCAGGCCAGCAGCGGCGCCGCCCACCACGACTCCGGGTACTTCAGGGCGAACCCGGTGAGCACCAGGACCGGGAAGCTCAGGACCACAAGACCGTGGGCGATGCGGAACGGCAGGTTCATCCGCACGACCTTGGGGCCCGCGCCGTGGCCGCGCGCGCCGCGGATGAGCTTGGCCAGGAAGTCCAGGGCGTTGTGCAGGACCATCAGCCCGAGGGTCAGCGGGATGAGGATCAGGTACGCCACCCGGATGAACCGCACGACGGGGTGCTCGCTGCTGGCGGCGGGCCGGATGTGGATGGGACCGATCGCGAAGCGCGTGCCCGCCCCCGGGTGGCAGGTCCCGCAGGTGCGGGCGAGGTTCGCAGGGTGCACGGTGGACCGCGGATCGGTCGAGGGAAGGATGTTGTGCACGCCGTGGCAGGAGGCGCAGTTCGCAACGGACAGGGTGCCCGCGCGCAGGGCCAGGCCGTGGTAGCTGTCGGCAAAGGCGGGCACCTTGTCCCGGGGCAGGTTGTACTTCTGGGCCAGGCGCTCATCGCCGTGGCACCGTCCGCAGGTGACGCTGGAGACCCGCGCCGGGCTCACCAGGGACTGCGGCTCGCTGGGGGCCAGTATCGAGTGCTCGCCGTGGCAATCGGTGCAGACCGGCGCCCCGCTCACGCCCCGCCGGACGGCCTCGCCGTGGACGCTCGTCGCGTAGGTGTCCCTTATCTCCCGGTGGCACGAGCCGCACGTCTCGGGGATGTGCCAGTGGTTGATCTTCGACTCCTGGTCGCGCGCGGCGCGGACGGCATGCGCCCCATGGCAGTCCGAGCAGGAGGGCGCCGAGGAGACGCCGCGGCTGACCGCGCGGCCGTGGACGCTCAGGCGATAGGCCTCCACCGGCCGCGCGAACGCGATCCGGTGGCGGGCCAGGAAGTCCGGGTTGGCGTGACACGACGCGCACGTCCCCGCGAGGTTCTGCTTGGCCACCGAGGAGGCAGGATCCTTGGAAGCGAGGATCCTGTGCGGCGGGCCGTGGCAGGAGCCGCAGTGGGGACGGTCGCTACCACCGGGCGCGTGCACACTCTTCTGCAGATCGCCCAGGGCGTCGGCGTGGCACGACGCGCAGCTCTCGAAGGAAGGCTTGGCCGTCGGTGTGGCGGCGTGGGGATCGCCGTGGCAGGCGGCGCAAGCCTCGGCCTCCAGGGGTCCGTGGACGCTCTTCGCCACATCCGCCGCGGGGTCCTCGTGGCAGGACAGGCAATCGGGCTCCGCCGCCGGCGCGGCCGCGGACAGCGCGAGGACCAGCGCCGTCTCCAGGATCATCCCGCCCCCGCCGTCGATCGATCCGGCAGGCGCCTACTGGAAGCCGAGGTCCGACAGTATCTTCGGCTTCTCCTCGTCCTTCGCCAGGAGGGTATGGCAGGCCTCGCAATCCTGGGTGATGGTCGTGCCCTCGGCGGACTTGTGGCTGTCGTCATGGCAGCGGAAACAGCCGATGAAGTTCTCGTGGCCGATGTTGTTGGGGTAGGTGCCCCATCCCACTTTCATGTTCGGGAAGACGTTCTTGCCGTAGATCGCCCGCAGCTCCGCGGCCGCCTGTTCCACCGCGCCGCGGCTCTTGCGCAGGACCTCGGGGTACGAGGCGCGGTAGTACTCCGCGAGGCCCTCCCCGATGCGCCGGTCGGCGGTGGCCCGGTCGGGGTACTCGACCTTGAGCAGCTCCACCCCCTTCTTCTTTATATAGGGGAGCTCGGGAGAGATGCGCCCTTCGGAGAGGGCCCGGTCCACGGCCCGGTCCGGCAGCTCGAAGGTGTGGCTGGGCCGGTTGTGACAGTCCATGCAGTCCATCGTCCGCCGTTCGGCACGGGCCAGCTGGTCGGGCGTCAGCTTGGGATCCTCCGAGACGTACTCCACGGTCTTGCCGGCATCGTCCACGTAGGTCACGCGGGGGATGACCTGCCTCCGCTCGTCGGTCGTCACGTAGGAGATGCGATCGGCCCGGTCGAGATGGCGGCCGTGGATGCCCTTGCCGCCCTTCCCGGCCCGGCCGCCCACCTTGAGGACCAGCACCGTGGTGAGGGCCGTGTTCTTCTCGTCGTCCGAGTACTTCGTGCGCACCAGGACCTTCTCGCCGTGGAACTTCTGCGGCCAGTGGCAGTGCTCGCAGGTCTCGCGGGCGGGCCGCAGGTGCTTCACCGGGGACGGGATCGGTCGCGAGTAGGTCTTGAACGTCACCGCCAGCACTTGCCGGGTGCCGGAGAGCTT
>DAINRN010000503.1:0-3049 GCA_036741815.1 Acidobacteriota bacterium | reverse complement strand
CGCGTGGACCGGGGCCTGGCGCAGGGCCAGGACGGCCTGCCGCTGGCGGGCGTGCCCGTGGCCGTCAAGGACGTCCTCGACATCGAGGGAGTCCCCACCACCTGCGGGTCCCGCATCCTCGAGGGCTACCGGCCGCCCTTCACCGCCACGGCGGTGGCTCGGCTCGAGCAGGCGGGCGCGGTGGTGGTGGGCAAGACCAACATGGACGAGTTCGCCATGGGCTCGTCCACCGAGAACAGCGCCTTCCGGCCCACACGGAACCCGTGGGACCGCGAGCGTGTCCCCGGCGGCTCGTCCGGAGGGTCGGCGGCGGCGGTGGCCGCGGGGATGACGTGCGTCGCCCTGGGGACGGACACGGGAGGGTCGATCCGGCAGCCCGCGGCGCTGTGCGGCGTGGTGGGCTTGAAGCCGACCTACGGGCGCGTCAGCCGATACGGCCTGGTCGCCTTCGCGTCGTCGCTCGACCAGATCGGCCCGTTCGCCCGCACGGTGGAGGACGCGGCGCTCATGTCGTCGGTGCTCTGCGGACGGGACCCCCGCGACGCCACCAGCGCAAACGTGCCCGTGCCGGACTTCAGGCAAGGCCTGGCGGACGGCGTGGCGGGAGCGCGCATCGGGGTGCCGTGGGCGTTCCTCGAGAAAGGCGTCGACGCCGGCGTGATGGCCCGCTTCCGTGAAGCGCTGGACGTCCTCACCGGCGCGGGGGCCAGCGTGGTGGAGATCGCCCTGCCCCACGCCCACCACGCCATCGCCACCTACTACATCGTGGCCACGGCCGAGGCCTCCAGTAACCTGGCCCGCTACGACGGCGTGCGCTACGGCCTGCGTGCGGAAGCGGCGGAGCTGCGGCGGATGTACGGGCAGACCCGGGACCGCGGGTTCGGGGCCGAGGTCAAGCGCCGGATCATCCTGGGGACCTTCGTGCTCTCCTCCGGGTACTACGACGCGTACTACCTGCGCGCCCAGAAGGTGCGGACGCTCATCCGGCGGGATTTCGAGTCGGCCTTCGGCGCCTGCGACGTGGTGGCCACGCCCACCACGCCCACGCCGGCCTTCCGCCTGGGCGAGAAGACGGGCGATCCCCTGCAGATGTACCTGGCCGATATCTTCACGGTGCCCGCAAACCTGGCGGGCGTGCCCGGGCTATCGGTGCCGTGCGGGATGGTGGACGGCCTGCCCGCCGGCCTGCAGCTCGTGGGCCGCCCGTTCGACGAGGCCACGCTCTTCCGCGTGGGCGCCGCCTTCCAGCGGGCGACGACCCACCATCAGGCGACGCCGCCCGTGGGCGGGGCCTGACCGGCCGCGGCGGCGCTCCTCGCCGTTCCCGCGGCACGGCGACGCTCCAGGATCTCGCGCAGGACGATGTAGCCGACGATCCCGCCCGCAACCCCGAGCACGGTGTTCCCCACGACGAACGGCCAGACGTACGGCCTCAGGTTCTCGAAGAGGGCTCGGTAGAAGGCCCGGCCGTGGAGGTGCCAGTCGACGGACGTCAGCTCGGCCCTGGAGACGCCGAGGATCTCGCAGCCCACCACGGTGCCCGCCATGTAGAGGGGGGCCAGCGTCCACGGGTTGCTCACGTACACACCGACCAGCAGGGCGGCTCGATTCAGCCGGAAGAGGAACGCGATGAGCAGGGCAAGGATGGTGTGGACGCCGAGGATCGGGAAGAAGGCCAGCCACACCCCGATGCCGAAGGCCAGCGCGATGCGGTGCGGCGTGTCGTCCAGCTGCAGGAGCTGGCCGACCGTGCGACGCAGCCAGCCGGCCTTTCGCCGCTCCGTCATCCGCCCCCGAAGTGCTCGTGTGATCGGGGCTCGAACGGCGTGTCGGCGTCCCCTGCGCGGAGGGAAAGCGCCGGCTCGCCTTCCGAGAAGCCGCCGACCACGGTCAACGCGACCTTGAGGCCGGCGGCCAGCTTGCGGAGGCGCGACACCGCCTCCGGGGGCGCGGCCAGCAACAGCTGGTAGTCCTCGCCGCCGTGCAGGGCGAGCGACAGCGGATCGCCTCCCCGCTCTTCCTCGATGGCCTTCGCGGCATCGTCGATCGGCACCGCCGCGGCGTCCACCCAGGCCGAAGCACCGCTCTCCTGGCACACCGTCAGGAGGTCGCCGGAGAGCCCGTCGGAGAGATCGATGGCGGCGTACGCCAGGCCGGCCTGCGCGGCGGCCCGCCCGAACCCGAGCGGCGGGGCGGGGTCCAGCTGGGCGCGCATGCAGCGTTGCTCCCGCTCGCCAGTGGCGCCGCCGCCCGGCGCCCCCAGCCGCTTGCCTTCGTCCAGGAGACGGACTCCCATGGCCGCGGCCCCGAGCGTCCCCGTGACGAGGGCCACGTGCCCCGGACGCGCCCCGTTGCGCCGGATGACCGTGTCGCCTTGCCCGATCAGCGCGACGTCCACCACGATCGCGTCGTGCGTGCGCGAGAGGTTCCCGCCGACAATCTGCACGCCCGTCTCCGCGCTCCGCTCCAGCAGGCCGTCATACAAACCGTCCACGAAGGCGAGCGGGGTCTCGGAAGGCAGGCACAGGCTCACCGTCGCGTATCGTGGCTGGCCGCCCATCGCGTCGATGTCGGACAGGTTGACGGACAGCGCCTTGCGGCCGAGCAGCGCGTCGGAGCCCCAGCTCCGCCGGAAGTGGACGCCTTCCACGAGGCTGTCGGTGGTGATCAGGCTGAGCGCGCCGGTCTCCACGGCTGCGGCATCGTCACCGATGCCCACCACGACCCCGCTCTTGCCGGCGACGCGCGAGCGTATGTGGCGCAGCAGCGCCTTCTCGCCGATCCGGCCCACCGGCGTGTGCGGAGGGAACACGCGCGACTCTACCGCGAATGGCGACGAACGGAAAAAGGTCCCCCGCGTTTGCCGTGTGGAGAGGTGACCTGAACCTGGTCACTAGGTGGGGACCCTGCGCGCCGCTTCAGGCTTCCTCGTCGCGGAGGCATGCACACCACGGCGCGACGGCGGATCCCCGACAACATGGACGTTGGTTCGAGGTTTACGATTTCCATCACGGACAACGCAGGGGACCTCATCCCGGCCATCATAGCG
>DAINRN010000502.1:0-3064 GCA_036741815.1 Acidobacteriota bacterium | reverse complement strand
TCGCCGTCGCGCGGCGAGCGCAGGATCCCCTCCTGCAAGCAGAGCACGGCCTCGTTCAGGAAGGCGAAGACCAGCCGCTCCTGGATCTCCTGCGGCTCGAAGGCGCGCCGCGGCGCCGCGCCCAGCACGTTGTACACGGACTCGTCCACCCGCTTCTTCCCGTCGTAGGTGTAGAAGCCCTTCCTGTTCTTGCGCCCCATGCGCCCGTCCTCGACGACGTTCTCCATCGACGCCGCCGGCCTCATGCGATCGCCGAAGCCCCGGTGCAGGATGTGGGCGATCTTGGCCCCCACGTCGATGCCGACCTCGTCCAACAGGGTGATGGGCCCGACCGGGAAGCCGAAGGCCGTCATGGCCCCGTCCACGTCCTCGATGGCCGCGCCCTCCTCCAGGAGCCGCGTGGCCTCGTTCATGTACGGGGACAGGGCCCGCGTGGTGTAGAACCCGGGCCCGTCCCGGACCACGATCACGTGCTTGCCCAGCCGGCGCCCGAAGACCACCGCGGTGGCCGTGGCCCAGGCGTCCGTCAGCGGCGTCACCACCACCTCGAGCAGGGGCATCTTCTCCACGGGGGAGAAGAAGTGCATGCCCAGCAGCCGCGACGGGCGCCGCGCGTCGCGCCCGATCTCGCCGATGGGCAGCGAGGACGTGTTGCTGGCGAAGACGCACGCCTCCTGGGTGGCGGCCTCGGTCTCCGCCAGCACCTTCCGCTTCACGTCGATGTCCTCGAAGACCGCCTCGATGACGAGGTCGGCCCGGCGGAAGCCGCTGTAGTCCAGCGTGGGCGACAGGCGGTCCATGCGCTTGCCCACCTCGAGGGCCGTCAGGCTCTTGCGCTTCCGGCGCTCGTCGTAGACCTCGCGGGCGTGGCGGAGCCCGCGGCCCAGGGCCTCGTGGCTGGCGTCCTTGATGCGGACGGGCACCCCCGCGTCGGCGGCGGCGGTGGCGATCCCCGCCCCCATCAGGCCCGCGCCGAGCACGCCGAGCTTGCGCACCTCGCGCGCCTGGGTGCCTTCGGGGTAGCCCGCGTCCTTCTTTATGTCCTGGGTGGCGAAGAAGACCGAGACGAGCGCGCGCGACACCTCCGAGACGGAGAGCTCGCCGAAGTGCCGGGCCTCGATCTTCAGGCCCTCGGGTATCGGGAGCGCCGTGCCGCGCTGCACCGCGTCCAGGGCCCGCAACGGCGCGGGATAGTGCCCGCCCGTCTTCTCCATCACGGACTGCCGCGCCTTGCGGAAGATGATCGGCCGCAGGAGCCACTCCGTGGCCGGGATCCCGCCCCGCGCCGGCTTGAGCGTGCCCTCGGCCAGGGCCAAGGCGGCCGTGCGCGCCGCGGTCAGCAGGACCGCCGCGGGGACCACGTCGTCCAGCACGCCCGCCTTCCGGGCGCGCGCCGCCTTGAGGGAGCGGCCCGTGAGGATCATGTCCAGGCTCGTGCGCAGGCCCACGAGCCGGGGCAGGCGCTGCGTCCCGCCCGCGCCCGGGATCAGGCCGAGCATCACCTCGGGCAGGCCCACGACGGTCTTCGGGTCGTCCGACGCCACGCGGTAACGGCAGGCCAGCGCGATCTCCAGGCCGCCGCCCACGCAAGACCCGTGGATGGCGGCCACCACGGGCACGGCCACGGCCTCCAGGCGGTCCAGCAGGGCCTGGCCGGCGCGCGAGAGGGCCTCGCCTTCCATCGCGCTGCGGATGGTGGTGAAGTCCTTGATGTCCGCGCCGGCGATGAAGTTGTCGGGCTTGCCGCTGCGCAGCACGACCGCCTTCACGGACCCGGGCGTCTCCAGCTCGCCCAGGAGCGTGTCGAACTCGGCCATCATCGACTTGCCCAGGGTGTTCACGCGCTCGCCGGGCACGTCGATGGTGAGGACGAGGACGCCGTCCTGGCCCACCTCGCGCCCGAGGGCCCGCGGCAGCGGCTCGTAGGGCACGGTCTCCGGGGTCACGGCCACGCCGGCACCCTCATCGCTCGATGACCATCGCGAAGCCCATGCCACCCTGCGCGCACACGGAGAGCAGCCCGTACTTCCCGTTCCGGCGCTTGAGCTCGTTGGCCAGCGTGGTCGTGATCCGCGCGCCGGTGGCGCCGAAGGGATGGCCCAGCGCGATCGAGCCCCCGCAGACGTTGAGACGGGAGCGGTCCACCTTCCCCACCGGGGCCGAGCGCCCGAGCTTCTCCTTGGCCCACACGGGCGATTCCAGGGCCTGGATGTTCGAGGCCACCTGCGCCGCGAAGGCTTCGTGCATCTCGATGAGGTCCATGTCGGCGAGAGTGAGGCCGGCGCGCTCCAGGGCCTTGGGGATGGCGAGCGCGGGGCCCATGAGCAGCTGGCCGCCGGGGTCCACCGCGGCCACGGCCCACTCGCGGATGAAGGCCAGGGGCGCCCAGCCCAGCTCCCGCGCGCGCTCCTCCGACATGAGGAGCACGGCCGCGGCCCCGTCGGTCAAGGGCGACGAGTTGCCCGCCGTCACGGTGCCGAAGCGGCGGTCGAAGACCGGCGGCAGCGCGGCCAGGGCCTCGAGGGAGGTGTCGCGCCGGAGGAGGTTGTCGGCGGTGACCGCGGTGTCGTAGCGCGGGGGCGGGAGCACGGCGCACATCTCGGCGGTCAGCCGGCCGTCGTCGATGGCGGCGGCCGCGTTGCGGTGGCTGGCGTGGGCGATGCGGTCCTGCTCCTCGCGGGTGATGCCGTTCTCCCTGGCCATCTTCTCCGCCGACTGCCCCATGGTGAGGCCGGTGGAGGGCTCGGCGATGGCCGGCGTCTCGGGCACGAGGTCGCGCGGCCGCACGGGCGCGAAGGCCCGCACGCGCCCGCCCATCCCGCGCGCCCGCGACGCCTCGACCAGCGCGCGGGCCATCTTGCGGCTGTGGAGGATGGGCACGTCGGACAGGCTCTCGGCCCCGCCCGCGATGCCGACCTGCACGTGCCCGGCCCGGATCTCGGACGCCACCTCAGCAATGGCCTCGTTGGCCGAGGCGCACGCGCGGTTCACCGTATGGGCGGGCACGGAGGGCGGGAGGCCCACGCGCAGGACGACCTCGCGGGCCAGGTTCGGGGCCTTCACC
>DAINRN010000501.1:0-3071 GCA_036741815.1 Acidobacteriota bacterium | reverse complement strand
CGGACTCCATCGCGGCAGCAACCGCGCCGGAGGCCTCGAGGGCGGCGTCACCAACGGCGAGGAGGTCCGGGCCTGCGGGGTGGTCAAGCCCATCCCCACGCTCTTGAACCCGCTCCGGTCGATCGACATGGCCACCAAGGAAGAGGCCCGCGCCTCGGTGGAGCGCAGCGACACCTGCGTGGTCCCCGCGGCGGCCGTGGTGGGCGAGGCGGTGGTGGCGTGGGTCGCGGCCGACGCCCTGCTCGAGAAGATGGGGGGCGACTCCCTCTCCGAGATGCTCGACCACCTGGAGGCGAGCCGCGGGCGGTGGCGCGAGTTCCTGGCCCGCCGGCCGCGGGCGGCGAAATAGGGGGTGGCGATCCGGCCCATCGTGAAGTGGGGGGATCCGGTCCTCCATGCCCCGGCCGAGCCGGTGGCGGAGATCGACGGCGCCATCGCCTCGCTCTTCGAGGACATGGTCGAGACCATGTACGCGGCGCCGGGGATCGGCTTGGCCGCGCCACAGATCGGCGTCCCCCTGCGCGTCATCGTCATCGACCTCTCGGTGGGAGAGGAGCCCGGACGCCTCATCAAGCTCGTCAACCCGGAGATCATCGAAAAGGAGGGCGAGCAGCGCGAGGAGGAAGGCTGCCTCTCCATCCCGAACGTGGCGGGGACGCCCGTGCGCCCGGCACGGGTGACCGTCAAGGGCAAAGACCCCGCGGGCAAGGAGCGCGTCTACACCGCCACCGAGCTCCTGGCGCGCGCCTTCTGCCACGAGATCGACCACATCGACGGCCTCCTGTTCGTCGACCGCCTCACGCCCCTCAAGCGCGACCTCTTGAAGCGGAAGCTGCGCAAGAAGGCGAAGGCCGACGACTGGGACGAGTGATCGGCACAGGATGCCGCCGCTCGGATATCGCCCTCCGCGCGGAACCTCAGATTAGATCCGCGCTCTGGGCGATACCTCGCGGCGGCCCCCTGGCGCCTTCGCGGTGAACGGATGAAGGTCGTGTTCCTGGGCAGCGGCGCCTTCGCCATCCCCTCCCTCGAGGCGCTGATCGAGGCCGGCCACGACGTGGCCGCCCTCGTCACCCAGCCGGACCGGGAGAAGGGCCGCGGCCGCGCGCTCGCTTCCCCGCCGCTCAAGCCGGTGGCCGAGGCCCGGGGTGTTCCCGTCCACCAGCCGCGCCGGGTGCGCGAGGAGGCCGCCCAGCAGCTCCTGCGCGGCCTGGAGCCCGACGTCCAGGTCGTGGTGGCCTACGGCCAGATCCTGCCCCGAAGCGTCATCGACATCCCCCGGCGCGGGACCGTCAACGTCCACGGCTCGCTCCTGCCCCGCTACCGCGGGGCGGCCCCCATCCAATGGGCGATCGTGAACGGCGAGCGGGAGACGGGCGTCACCACCATGCTCATCGACGAGGGCCTGGACACGGGGCCCACGCTGCTCTCCCGCGCCACTCCCATCGGGGAGGACGAGACCGCGGCCGACCTCGAGGCGCGGCTGGCCGTAATGGGAGCCGAGGTCCTGGTCGAGACCCTTGCCGGCCTCGGCGCGGGCACGCTCGAGGCGGTGCCCCAGGACGACGACCGGGCCAGCCTCGCCCCCATCATCAAGAAAGAGGACGGCCGCATCGACTGGATGATTCCGGCCGACGCGCTGGCCCGGCGCGTGCGCGGCTTCCATCCCTGGCCGGGCACGTTCACGCTCTGGCGGGGGCAGCCGCTCAAGGTCCTGCACGCGCGGGCCGAGCCGGGGCCGCCCCTGGCCCCGGGCGTGCTCGCGGCCGACCGCGACGGGCTCGTGGTCGGGTGCGGCCAGGGAACTCGCCTGCGGCTGCTCGAGGTGCAGCCGGAGAGTCGGCGGCCCATGAGCGCCGCCTCCTTCGCGGCCGGGCTGCGGCTGGCGCCCGGCGCCCGCTTCGACTGACGGGCGCCGATGGCCACCGCCTCCCGCGGCCACGCCTTCCGCATCCTCCTCGCGCTCGAGCGGCCCGGGCCGACGCTCCAGGACCTTCTGGCCGACGACGAGGTCGAGTCCCTCGCCTCTCGGGACCGGGCGTTCCTGCACGAGCTGCTGCTCGGGACGTTGCGCCATCGCGGGGCCCTGGACCACGCGCTCCAGCCCCTGCTCCACCGGCCCGTCGGCGAGATCGATCCCGAGCCGCTGGCCGCGCTGCGCCTGGGGACATACCAGCTGACGCGCATGCGCGTGCCCGCCCGCGCGGCGGTGGCCGAGTCGGTGGACCTGGCGCGCGCGGCGGCGCCGCGCTCGGCGGGCCTCGTCAACGCGGTCCTGCGCCGGCTCTCGAGCGAAGGCGCGCAAGCACCTCCGGACGAGAAGGCCGACCCGCTCGGCTGGCTCACGAGCGCGGGATCGCTGCCCCGATGGCTGGCCGAGCGCTGGCTCGCGGGCCTGGGCGCGGAGGCGGCGGTTTTCCGGGCCCGCGCCTTTCTCGAACGTCCGCCCGTCGTCCTGCGGCTCAACCCACGCGTGCCCGACGCACGCGCCATCGCCGAGGCCGCGGGCCTCGAGCTCCGGCCTCTCGTGGTGCCCGGTGCCTGGGAAGCGTGGGGCGCGCCCGTGGCCTCCCTGGCCGCCGACGGCGTCGCCTACGTCCAGGACCAGGGATCCCAGCTCGTGGCACACCTGGCCGCGGCCCCCGGGATCGTCCTCGACGCCTGCGCGGCGCCGGGAGGCAAGACGACGCTCCTCGCCGACCTCGGCGGCGGCGCGGGGCGCGTCGTCGCGGCGGAGCTCTCCCCGAGGCGGCTGCGCGTGACGGACGCCCTGGTGCGGCGCTGGGGCTCGCCCAACGTCAGCCTGGTGTGCGCGGACGCGCTACGCCCGCCCTTCCGAGGGGCCTTCGACGCCGTTCTCCTCGACGCCCCGTGCAGCGGCCTGGGCACGATCGGACGGAATCCAGATATCAAGTGGCGTAGCTCACTCGCTGACGTCGCACGGCAGACGCGACGTCAGCGAGAGATGTTGCTTTCCGTCGCCCGTCTCGTCAGGCCCGGCGGTCGTCTTGTCTATTCCGTCTGTTCCACCGAATCCGAAGAGGGCAAGGACATTGTCGAAGGGTTCCTTC
>DAINRN010000500.1:0-3085 GCA_036741815.1 Acidobacteriota bacterium | reverse complement strand
GTCTGCCGGAGAGATCCCGGGATCCAGGAACCGCGCCGCCACCCCCGGCCCCGCAAGCCGCGCCGCCGCCGCGGCGGACAGGGCCACGGCTGCGATCGCGGCGGTGGACAGCGCGATCGCCACTCTCATGCGGCGCGCCTTCTCCGGGGCGGACGTTCGCCACGCGTCGTAGCCCATGGCGGCGAGAAGCGCCCAGGCGAACGCTGCCAAGACCATCGCCTTCGACGGATAGCGGATCATCCGCAAGGGGAGCACCACGGCCGTCACCGCGGCGTAGAAGACGGAATGCCTTCCGAGCGCGGTGAGGGTGGCCACGACGGCCGCGCCCGCGAGGACAGCGCGCCCGCTCCGCCGGGGGCCGGCCAGGGCCGCGGCGGCGAGCGCCGAGGCCACCGCGCCCAGGTAGAGCGACGCCAGGAAAGGCTCGCGCGAATCGAACAGCGCCGCGCTCCACCGCTCGTTCAGCGGGAGCTGGTGGAGGGGGACGGGCAGGATCACCTGGCCGAGGGCCGCGGGATGGATGCTCCAGTGCGTGCGCGACTCCCAGGGCAGGTTGGAGCGGGCCGAGCGGCGGGCCGCCTCGAGCGTGGGGATCCACAAGCCCGCGGAGAGGGCGAGGGCGATCCCGCCCGCCGCCGCCGCGACGACCACGGAGCGGATGATGGGGGCCGCGGCCGCGGCGGGACGAGCGCGCACCACGTGCCGCGCCACGAGGGCGACCGCGAGCAGGACCGTCATGATCGACATGTCCGCGGATCCGCCGAGGATCTGCGCGGCCATGGCCGCGCCCCACAGGATCGTGTCGAGGCCCCGTCCCGTGACCACCGCGCGATCCGCGGCCAGGAGCACCCACGGGATCCATGCCGCGCTCGCGAAGTGGTGCCAGACGTTGACCAGCGAAAGCAGCGGCCCGGACATCGTCCACAAGAGCGCGGCGAGAAGCGAGCCTCCCTGGGACAGGCCCAGCCTGCGCGCCAGCGCGCGCAGGCCCCAGGCGGAGAAGAAGAGGTGGCTCAGGACGAAGAGCACGTAATACGTCGCGGGGGACATGAGGAAGTTGAGCCACATGAACGGGTAGAGGACCTGGGCGTCGGGGTTGGCCAGCATCGGCTGGCCGAAGCCGGGATGGGGATCCCACACCGGCCAGGAGCCGCCCAACACGGCGCGCACGAAGGTCTCCGTCTGCCCGAGGAAGATCAGGTGGATGTCCCGCTCGTAGAAGACCTCGCCGCGCCAGACGACCTTCCAGAACAGCGCCACGAGGACCGCGAGGAGCGCCGCCGCCGGCGCGATCCAGGCCGGGCGCGCAGCTCCGCGCCCCATCCGGTTCAGTCGAGCGCCCTCACGGGGCGCGCGGGTACCCCCGCCACCAGGGTTCGCGGGGGGACGTCGGCGTTGACCACTGCCCCCGCGGCCACGAACGATCCCGCGCCGACCGTGATCCCGGGGAGGAGCGTGGCGTTCGCGCCCACGAAGGATCCGCTCTCGATGCGCACGGGCGACGCCGAGGCAGGGAAGTGCCTCTGGAGCGGGTGGTCCTTGTAGCCCACGTTGGTGTGGGTCAGGATCAGCACCCGCTCCGCCAGCGTCACCTGGTCCCCGAGCACGATCCCCTCGGCCAGGTCCAACAGGCACTCGTCGCCGAGGAAGGACTCGTCGCCCACCACCAGCCCGGACAGGCCCCGGCGGTACAGGTTGAAGAAGCGCACGTCGTGCAGGACGACCCGGGCCCCGATGCGGGCGCCCAGCACCCGCAGCCACGCCGTTCGCAGGGGAGGGAAGAGGGCGAGCCGGTAGGGGACCATGGCCAGTGTCAGGGCCCCGAAGCGAGCCGCTCGCGCCCAGCCGACCTCGTCGACCGCCTTCACCGCGCGCCCGGACCGGCGGTGTCGGCGGGGGTCCGGTTGGCTGAGGGGGCGGCGCGGCGGGCGGCGGCGTCGGTCCGGCGGAAGGCGAGGAGCTTGAAGAAGTAGATGAAGGAGTCGCGCAGCCCGCGCACGGTCGAGGTCTTGTCCTGCCGCCGCACGTAGGCCCCGGGGATCTCCTCGATGCGGAGCCCGCGGCGGGCGGCGCGCACCATGAACTCCGTGTCCCAGAACCAGGCGGGGTCCTCGATGGAGTCGATCACGGGGAGCAGCGCCTCGCGCCGGAAGAACTTGTAGCCCGTCTCCGTGTCGCGCAGCGAGGTGCCCAGCATCTTGCGCACGAGGAAGGAATAGCCGCGGCTCATGAAGTAGCGGTCCAGATGCCGGAGCTGGAACGCGTAGATCCGGCGCACCACCGCCACATCGGCCCCCCTCTCGATGGCCCGCACCAGCGAGGGGATGTAGCGCGGATGCACCTCGAGGTCCACGTCGATGTAGCCCGCGATCGCGCCGCGCGCGGCGCGGAAGCCGTCGGTCACGGTGGCGCCGCGGCCCTTGTTCGTGTCGTGCAGTATCACGTTGAGGGAGAGGTCCGGGTTCCCGGCCACGATGTCGCGCAGGATCTCGCGCGTGCGGTCCCGGCTGACGTCGTCCACGAAGACGATCTCGTAGGGCCGTCCGAGCCCGTCCAGGGTCTCCCGGATCTCGCGGAAGCTCTCCGCCAGGATCTCCTCTTCGTTGTAGCAGGCCAGGACCAGGCTGAGGTACGGGGCCGCGGCCATGGCTCAGGCCGCGCGGCCCGTGACCGCCTCGATGACGCGCTCCACGTCGGCGTCGTCCAGCAGCGGGTGCATGGGGAGGCGCAGGAGGCGGCCCGCCACGCGCTCGCTGACGGGAAACGTCCCGCGGGTCCCGGGCAGCGTGCGCCCGAACGGCGAGGAGTGCAGCGGCACGTAGTGGAAGGTGGCCATGATGCCCCTGGCCCGCAGCGCCTGGAGGGCCGTCATGCCCGTCTCCGGCACGGTCGCCGCCTCCGCGAGCGTGAGGTTCGCGGGCCGGCGGACGAGCTGGCCGGCGGGCACGCACACGGACTCGGCGAGCGTCCCCGCGGCGTTGACGAAGTACTGGGTGAGCAGCGCAGCGACGTGGGCAGCGCCCGCATCCTGGATGGCCGCGAGCGCCGAGCTGCGCGCACTGGCGTCGCCCGGGGCGTCGCCATC
>DAINRN010000499.1:2795-3088 GCA_036741815.1 Acidobacteriota bacterium | reverse complement strand
GGGAGTACCCCTGGTTCGCCGCCTGGGACCTGGCCTTCCACTGCGCGCCGTTGGCCCTGGTGGACTCCGAGCTGGCCAAGGAGCAGCTCTGGCTGCTCCTCTTCGAGCAGTTCCAACACCCGTCCGGCCAGGTGCCGGCCTACGAATGGGAGTTCTCGGACCTGAACCCCCCGGTGCACGCCTGGGCCGTCTGGCGGATCTACAACATGGACCGCATCCGCACCGGCGTCGCCGACCGCCAGTTCCTGGAGAAGTGCTTCCACAAGCTGCTCATGAACTTCGCCTGGTGGGTC
>DAINRN010000499.1:0-2785 GCA_036741815.1 Acidobacteriota bacterium | reverse complement strand
ACAACATCACGCTCTTCGACCGCAGCCAGCGCCTGCCCAACGGGACGGTGCTCGAGCAGTCCGACGCCACCGGCTGGATGGGGATGTTCTGCCTGAACCTCATGCGCATCGCGCTGGAGCTGGCCCGCGAGAACAAGGCCTACGAGGCCCTCGCCACGAAGTTCTTCCAGCACTACATCTACGTGGGCGCGGCCATGAAGAAGATGGGAGGCCGGCGCTACCAGCTCTGGGACGAGGGGGACGGGTTCTTCTACGACGTCCTGCGCTACCCGGACGGCAGCTTCGAGAAGTTCCGCGTGCGCTCGCTGGTCGGCCTCGTCCCGCTCTACGCCGTCGAGCGGCTCGAGGAGCGGTGGATCGAGCCCTTCTCCGAGTTCAAGAGCAGCTTCAAGTGGTTCCTGAACAACAAGCGGCACATCGTGCAGGACGTCTGCTTCATGGTGAACCAGGGGGGCAAGCGCGTCCACGTCTGCGCCATCGTGGACGAGGAGCAGATGAAGGGCCTGCTGCGCAGGATCCTCGACCCGGCGGAGTTCCTGTCCCCCTGGGGCCTGCGCAGCCTGTCCCGCTGCCACGAGGCGCATCCCTTCCGCTTCGGAGACCGGGAGGTGCGCTACGAGCCCGCAGAGGCGGACTCCAAGATCAAGGGCGGCAACTCCAACTGGCGCGGCCCCGTCTGGTTCCCCACTTCCTTCCTGATGATCGAATCGCTGCGGAAGCTCGGCACCGCCTTCGGGCCGACGTTCCAGGTGCCGGCGGACGGCCAGGACGGGCCCTTGCGGAACCTGTGGGAGGTGGCGGAGGACCTGGCCAACCGGATGATCCGCATCTTCACGCGCGACGAGGCGGGGCGGCGTCCGGTGTACGGCGCGTCGCGGAAGTTCCAGGAGGATCCGCACTGGCGGGACCTGGTGCTCTTCCACGAGTACTTCCACGGGGACACGGGGGAGGGCCTGGGGGCCTCGCACCAGACCGGCTGGACGGGGCTCGTGGCCTCCCTCATCGACGAGTGGAGGAGGCCCCCGCAGCCGTCCTCACGATGAATTGACGCGGTCCCCCCTACGTCAATTCATCGTGTCTTGTCCGACGCCGTCAACAGGTCTTCAGTACCGGTCTTGTCCGTGTGTTGTCAACCCACCGCCGCTCGGGTCGCGCGTCGCGCGGGGCGCCTAACTAGAGAACATCACGCGCTCTCGCGCGACGCCTCGCGGCGTGGATCAGTCGCCGAGCGTGATGGCCAGGGTGTTCGAGTCGATCCCGTCCAGCGACGCCTTGACCTCGAGCAGGCCGGCGCCCAGGACCTTGAGCTTCTTCTGGAAGCCGTGGTTGCTGCGCACCTCCACGAGGGTGGGTTCGCTGTACGTGAAGTCCACGGTGCCGGAGCCGAGGGTGTCCTTGTTGCCCGCGTCCTTGGGGGTGGCGTCGATGGTGACCGTGTATCCCAGGGGGATGGAGGGCGGGATGCCGGCCACGATCGAGCCGTTCACGTCCTGCACCTTGTAGACCCGGATGGTCAGCCGGACGGGAGGCTTGGTGTTCGTCACCGGAGTCTCGCACCCGTTGCAGGGCGGCGGCGTGGGTTCAGGCGAGGGCTGGTTGGCCACCGGCGGCGCGGGCGTGGGAGTCGGCGTGGACACGGGCACCGTGGGCTCGCTCGTGACGGGGGACGTGCTCCCACCGCAGCTCACGGCGGCCATCGCGGCGCCGATCAGGGCGATCACCGTCAGGCTTCGGATTCTCATCAGGTACACCACCTTTTTCGTGGAACGACAAAACATGCGATTGTAGCTGAAGGCTGCAGCGCCGTCAAACGCTAGTGAGTCCGGACGACGGCGCCCGGCGGCTCGCCGGCGGGCTCGGTGACGCTGGTCACGTAGCGCAGCAGCCGCACCCCGGTCTCGGCCTCGGTCGAGCCCAGGCACTCCGCGAGCCGGCTGCGGCTGATGAGCTCCTTTCGATAGGCCCTCATGGCCAGGAACACGTAGTACTCCGGCAGCATCTCCCAGCGCGGCTGGTCGGGCAGCTCCTGCCCCGGTTCCGTCTCCGACGTCGCGGCCGATCCCGCCTCCCGTATGGCCTCGTCGATCCGCCGCAAGGTGGCGGTCGAGACCAGGCGCAGGGCCTCCAGCCGGGCGCGCAGGGAGTGGACGCTGACGCCGAAGGTGCGAGCGAGGTAGAGCACGGCGATGTCGCTTACCTCGTTGGCCTCGTTGTGCACGGCGCTGAACCTCTCCCGCAGGCCGCGGGCGGGGAGGAGCAGGGCGGCGGCGAAGGACGCGGCGAAGGCCCCGACGGGCGTCCTCCGCCGCGGGCCGTCGGTCGTGTCCACCATGGCCTCGTCGCGGTTGGCGAGCAGATGGCCCAGGGCGTGCGCAAGGCTGGACCGCATCCGCGGGATCGACCCCTCGCTGAGCAGGACCGAGCCGCCGATCGCGGGGTGGTGGAAGGCCGCGGCCGAGAGGTGCGTGGGCTGGTCCAGCACGTACACGCGCAGGCCGAAGGAGTCCTCGAGTCGGACGCGGAGGTCCCGGATGGGCGCGTCGCCCAGGTCGAGGTGCGCCCGTACCGTGGCCGCGAGCTGCTCGGCCTCGACCGCGGAATGGTGGCGCGGGGCGGGCAGCTCGGGCATGGCGGCGCGGGGGAGGCCGTTGACCTCCTCCAGCTCGAGGTAGTTGCGGCACAGGCCCTCGAAGCTCATCAGCACGAGCCTCTCGGGCGAGGCCTGGGCGGGCCCCTTCGGCCGGCCCGGGCGCCGCGGCGGGCTCGCGGCCGAGGCGTCGAGCCG
>DAINRN010000498.1:0-3091 GCA_036741815.1 Acidobacteriota bacterium | reverse complement strand
GGCCAGGACCTTGCGCTTGATGTACAGGCAGACGCCCACGCCCGTCGGGACCTTTGGGTATTCCCGCCGCGAGCGCTGCTCCACGAGGCGGCCGAAGCCGTCCGTGTCCAGGCCCGCGGGCAGCGCGTTGGCCGCGAAGGAGCGGGGCAGCGAGACGAGCGTCGCGTTGTTCGAGAAGGGAGTGACGGTGGCGACGGCCGCGTGCGAGTAGGCGGCGGCCTGGAGCTTCCGCAGCCAGCCGGCCGTCACCTCGGTGTCGCTGTTGAGGAGGACCACGTCCCGCTCCGACGCCGCCATCCCCCTGTTGACGCTGGCCACGAACCCCAGCCGCTCGGGGTTCTCCAGGACCAGGAGGTCCGCGCCTGGGCGGACGAGAGCCAGCGCCTGGCGGGCTTCGTCCTGACCGGGGCCGTCGAGGACGGTCACGAGACGGTTCTGAGTCAGGTCGGTGTGGGCGACGACGCTTTCCAGGCAGCGCCGGAACTCGGCGGCGGCGCCATGGACGGGAACGATCACGTCGACAGGGCCCGGTGCCCGGTCGGGTGGGACGTCGGCGCGGCCCGTCCGGTAGTCGAGAGGTTGCCTCAATCGGCGGCCGTGCCCGAGATGCGCCAAGGGTGCCCCATTCTAAGTTCTCCGGCCGCGAGGATGCACGCCTCGCGCTCGCCGGGCCGGCCGGAAGCAGCGGGATCTCCGATAGAATCCCGTCGTTGTCCACCGCCACTCGGTCGCCGCGCGACTGGCTCCTCAACATCGCGCTCGCGGCCTTCTCGACCCTGACCTTCCTGCTCCTGGCCGAGGGCCTGCTGCGGCTCTTCGGCCCGGACCTGGACGTGGGGGGCCTGGTGGTGCGCCACGGCGGGAACCCGCTGCTCGCCTCGTTCACCAGCGCGCACTTCGTGCGCGATCCGGACCTCATGTGGGCGCCGCACCGTTCGTATCCGCCGTTCAACGCGGAGGGCTACCGGGGTCAGCCCGTGGCGCGGCCGAAGCCCCGCGGCGAGCTGCGGATCCTGGCCGTGGGCGACTCCAACACGCTCGGCCACACCGCCTCGTGGGCGAACAACCTGGCCGCCACCTTCGACCCGCGGACACTGGGGCGGGAGCGCACGACGGTGGTCAACGCCAGCGTGTACGGCTACTCCTCCCAGCAGGGACGGCTGCGGCTCGAACAGTTCCGGGACTTCGAGCCCGATCTCGTCCTGATCAGCTTCGGCGGCAACGATGCCGGCCCCAACGTGGCGCCCGATCGCGCGTTCCACGTCACGGGATGGCAGCGGACCCTCGACCTGTGGTCGACGCGGCTGCGGCTCGCCGCCCTCGTCCGCTACGCGGGCCATCGACTCGCCCGCAGGTCCGACCGGAAGTCGAGCCCTGCTCGGGAGTCAAGCCCTGCGCCGAGCGTTCCGCGGGTGTCGCTCGAGGAATACCGCGAGAACCTCCGGGCCATGATCGCGCGGAGCCGCGAGCTGGGGGCGCGGCCGGTGCTGTTCACGCGCCCGTTCGCCTACGACGAGTACGCCGCGGAGCTCAACCGTCCGCTGCGGCCCTATTACTTCGCGACGCTGGAGGTGGGCGCCGAGGAAAAGGTGCCGGTCATCGACCTCCACCGGATGATGGGTCACCACTGGTCGCTGTACCAGGACTTTGCGCACTTCAACGGCCGCGGCCACGAGCTGGCGGGCCGGCTCGTGGCGCAGGCGCTCACGGCCGTCCTCACGCGCGGCAGCTACGACGCGGAGGTCGTGCGCTACCGGCCGGAGGACGGAGCGTACGAGGGTCTCGTCGACGACCTCTGGATGAAGGTCAACCAGTGGACGGCGTTGCCGCAGGCACGGGCGGCCTTCCTTGGCGCCGTGGCCGGCCACCCGCGGCAAACGCTCTTCGACCTGGGCTCGCCAAAGGCCCTGCCGGGGTGGCGGATCGAGGACGCGACCGGGACGCTCGAGGTCGGGCCGGGCCGCCTGTGCGTCGCCTCGTCGCCGTCGTCCCCCGGACCGGTGTTCCACGTCCCGCCGGATCCCGACAGCTACCTGTACCTGTGGCTCGAGCTGGATGACCGCACCGAGGCGGGCGTGCAGCTGTATTGGGATACCGGCGCCGGTTTCTCGGATGACGACACGATGTCGAACGTGTTCGCCGGTCCATTCGAGCAATTTCCCTATCGTCTGTCCCGCCTGCTCCCGCGCGGCGTTTTCCGTTTCCGCCTGGACATCCGGCCGACGACCGGACCCCGGGTCGCCTGCCTGCGCCAGCTATGGGTCGAACGGGTCGGTGCCGCCGCCCCTCCCGCGGCGGCCGTGGCCGCCGTCCGCTGACGGTGCGAATCCTCTGGGTCGGCACGAAGCTGCCCTGGCCGCCGACCGACGGCGGGCGCCTGGTGGCGGCCACGACGCTCCAGGCCCTGGCCGCGGCGGGAAACCAGGTCACGCTCGTGGCCCCGTTCGATCCCTCGCGCGACGACGCCGGGCCGAGCGCCGAGGCGCTCCGCGCCTGGTGCGAGCCCCTCATCGTCGCCGCCGCTCCGCGGGCGATGCCCGAGGCCGCGCTTCTCTCGGTGATCCGAGGCAAGCCCGTGTCGATCGTCCGGCACTCCCTCGGCGCCGTGCGGGGCGCGGTCGCGGATCTCCTGGCCGGGCGTTCCTTCGACGTCGTCCACGCCGAGCAGCCGCAGGCCCTGGCGCAGTGCGCGCCCGCCTTCGAGCGCGGCATCCCCGTCGTGCTGCGCGCCCAGAACGTCGAGAGCGACCTGTGGGCCGCCGTGTCCGCGGTCCGCCCCGTGAGGGGAGCGCTCGCGCGGGTGGAGGCGGCGCGGATGGCGCGGTTCGAGCGCGGCGCCGTCCGCTCGGCGCAGGCCACCGTCGCCCTGACGGCGCGCGACGCCGAGCGCCTGCGCGGCCTTTCGGAGGCGCCCGGGAAGGTCCACCACGTCCCCGCGCCCTTTCCCGCTTCGCTCCCCGCGGCCCGGCAGCCGCTGCCCGGCGCCCCGCCCGTCGTCCTCCTGGGCAGCGGCGGCTGGCTGCCCAACCAGGCGGGATCCCTGTGGTTCGTGCGCGCCGTCTGGCCGGAGGTGCGCCGCGCCCTGCCCGGC
>DAINRN010000497.1:261-3140 GCA_036741815.1 Acidobacteriota bacterium | reverse complement strand
AGGTGACGCCGGAGCGGCTGCGCTTCGACTTCAGCCACTACCAGGGCGTGGGACCGCAGGAGCTGGCCCAGATCCAGAACCGGGTGAACGAGCAGATCCTGAGGAACGCACCCCTGCGCACGCGGGTGATGGGCCGTGAGGAAGCCCTGGCCTCGGGCGCCCTCGCCTTCTTCGGCGACAAGTACGGCGAGCGCGTCCGCGTGGTCGAGGTGCCCGGCTTCTCCATCGAGTTCTGCGGCGGCACCCACGTCAAGCAGACGGGCGACATCGGCCTGTTCCTGGTCACCGCCGAGGAGGGCATCTCCGCGGGGACGCGCCGGGTCGAGGCCCTGACGGGCGAGGCGGCCGTGGAGCGGGCGCGCCAGGATCAGGGGATCCTCGAGGAGCTGGAGGAGCAGGCCAAGGTCGACCGCCGCAGCCTGGTGGACGAGTACGGCAGGATGCGCGACCAGCTCAAGGCGCAGCAGCGCGAGATCGACCGCCTGAAGATGAAGCTGGCCACGGGCGGAGGCGCGGCGGCCGGCGGCGACCTGGTGGAGATCGGCGGGGTCGCGGTCTGGACGCCGCGCTTCGAGGGCCTGGACCGCCAATCCCACTCCGAGGTGGTCAAGCGGTGGCAGAACGAGCACCGCGACCGGCCCTTCGTCCTCGTGTCCGCTTCGGTTGCGGACGAAGGCGTGAACGTGATCGCCGCTGTCTCCGAATCGCTCAAGGACAAGGTCAAGGCCCCGGAGGTCATGAAGCGGCTCGGATTGCGGGGCGGCGGGCGGCCCGACTTCGCCCAGGGCGGCGGGGTCGCTGCGGGGGAAGTGGACGCGATGCGCCGCAAGGCGGTAGAGGTCGCGAAAGAGATGTTGGCGGCATAGATGGCAGCACGACGGCTTGCGAGCGTGGGACTGGCGGCGGCGGTGCTCGCTGCGTCCGGCGACGCCTCCGCGCAGATCTACACGCGCCGCAAGCCCAACGGGGTGATCGAGGCCACCAACGTCCCGTCGTCGCGCGACTTCCGCCTCACCTATCCGGGCAAGGGCCGCCTCATCCACTCCTTCGGCTTCCGCGGGCGCTATTCCGGCCAGTACGACAAGCACATCGAGGAGGCGGCCAACCACCACGGCGTGAGCCCGGCGCTGGTGAAGGCGGTGATCCAGGTCGAGTCGGAGTGGGACGCCCTGGCCGTCTCCTCCAAGGGCGCGCGCGGCCTCATGCAGCTCATGCCGTTCACCGCGGAGCGCTTCGGCGTGGCCGACTCCTTCGACGCGCGCCAGAACATCTTCGGCGGCGTGCGGTACCTCCGCCTGCTCCTCGACCTCTTCGGGGGGGACGTGGACCTCGCGCTGGCCGGGTACAACGCGGGCGAGAACGCGGTCCTGCGCTACGGGGGCGTGCCGCCGTTCAAAGAGACCCGCGGCTACGTCGAGAAGATCCAGGCCCTGTTGACGGGCGTGTCCTCCGGCCTGCAGGGCCTGACGGCGTCGTTCTTCGCCCCCGCGACGGTCCGGGCGGCCACCAGGGCACCGGCCCGGCCTCTGGTACCCGCACGGCCCCGCGCGTTCTACAAGTGGACCGACGACGCGGGCGTCCTCCACCTCGCGTCCTCGCCGCCGCCCGAGGGCGTCGTGTACAGCATGATCCGCGCCCTGGACTAGAGCGCCCCCTCAGGCATGCCCGCGCCGCGCGCACCCTTCGACCAGGGCCTCTTCCTGACCCACTTCAACAAGGGCAAGCAGCTCTACGACCAGCGGCAGTTCGCGGAGGCCGAGCAGCAGCTCGAGGAGGCCTACCTCCTGCGGCCGCGGGACCCCCAGGTCCTGAACCTGCTGGGCCTCGTCTACTTCAAGCAGGATAAGCTGGACAAGGCCGAGGAGATCTACCGGAAGCTGGCGGCGGAGAGCCCCGAGGCCCCCACGCTCTTCTACAACCTGGGCCTCATCTGCTTCAAGCTGAACCGCATGGAGGAGGCCGAGTCCGCCTTCCTCAAGGCCCTGGAGCTGGCCAAGGACAACGCGAAGATCAACTTCTACCTGGGCTACGTCTACGAGCGGCTGCAGCGTTTCCAGGACGCCATCTACCAGTACCGGCAGGCGGGCGCGTCGCTCATGGTGCGTCGCGTGGAGGACAAGCTGGCCGCGCAGTCGCGGCCCCAGCCGCGCCGGCCGCGCGCCCCGGGCGAGCGCCGCCTCGACGATACCGCGGAGTTCTTGAAGGGCGAGGTCCAACTGCCAGCCGCCCCGGAGGACACCGCGGCCACCCTAGTCCCCGGCAAGGAAGTGCGGCCCGTGAGCGACGTCCTCATGGCCGACGGCGCTCCGCCCCACACCAAGGCGGACACGAACAAGTTCCGGCTGCCTCCGCACGTGCTGGCCGCGCGGCCGCCGGGCGACAGCCCCGCGGAGCCGGCCGGCCGCACCCTGCCCCCCCGCCGCCCGCACGTCTTCCACTCGCTGGGCAACAACCTCGTGGAGGTGGACTTCTCGGGGAAGGTCTTCATCAAACAGGGCACGGTCTACTCGTACAGCGGGAACCTCACCTTCTGGGTCAAGGACCCGCGGCCCGGCGGCAACCCGGCCCTCGTGATCATCACGGGGACAGGGAAGCTGATCCTCACCGACAAGGGCCGCGAGATCACCTTCATGCAGGTCGACGAGGAGGTGGTCTACGTGGAACCGTCGCACCTGCTGGCCTGCGAGGAGACGCTGACCCCGCGCTACCTGCCGATGGGGGACCGGCCCGGCCTCGAGGTCCTGGCCCTGGAAGGGCGCGGGATGGCGGCCCTGTCCGTGGCCAGCAAGCCGATCTCCCTCACCGTGACCCCGACCATGCCGGTCTCCGTCCCGTCCGCGTCCGTCATCACGTGGAAGGGCGACCTGACGGCCCACGTC
>DAINRN010000497.1:0-251 GCA_036741815.1 Acidobacteriota bacterium | reverse complement strand
GACCGCCAGCTCTACGAGGTCGTGCTGCGCCAGGGCGGGCCGGGAGCGCTGATCCGGCTCGAGGGTTCGGGCCGCCTGCTCGTCGAGCAGGCGGGGACGTAGGGCGGCGGGTCTCCGCCCTAGCCCATGTACTTCCGGGCCATCTGGCCAAGGGTCGGAAGCTCGTACTCGGCATCAATAAGCAAGGGGCGCTGCGTCGCGCCCCCTTGAACCCCCGCTCGCTTCGCGGGAGTGAATCCCGCTTCGCTCGC
>DAINRN010000496.1:911-3143 GCA_036741815.1 Acidobacteriota bacterium | reverse complement strand
CAACAACGCGTCCGTGCTCTGGTGGATGCTGCGGACGCTGCGGGCGATGAGCTAGTCCCTCAGCCGCCGCGGATGAGACGCGTCAGCGCGGGCTCGATCCCCATCAGCCGCTGGTAGACCGCCAGCTGGCCGCGGTGGTACTCCTCGTGCTCCAGGCCGTGGTGCAGCCAGGCGAGCCTGGTGCCCTTCTTCCCGTCGAAGCGCGTCATGGGCTGCAGGATGCCGTCCTCGCCCAGCTCCCGGAACTGCCGCACCGACTCGCGGAACGTGCTGGAGAGCGCGGCGATGAGGTCCGTCTTGGAGCCGGCCTTGCGAACGGGCCCGTCGTAGAGGGCGAGGAGCTGCGGCCATGGCTCGCGGCGGAGGTTGGTGTCGGCACGGGTCAGCTCGCCCGTCATCATGAGGGCCACCTCGAGGACGTGGCGCACGAGCTCCGCGACCGTCCGCGTGTCGGCCGCGGGCCGGAAGCCGAAGCGGTCCTCGGGGATGTTGTCCACCTCGGCGATGAGCCCGTCGCGGATGCCTTCCCAGGCCTCCAGGGCCTCTTCGAGAGGGGTCAGCGGATGCTGGTCGCGGGCCATGACTCCTCCTTACCGATGAAGAGCGCATGCATTCTATTCTGGAAGCATGAGGGGGCCTGGTTTCGTGGCGCTGGCGGCCGTCACGGCGGCGGTCGGGGCCGGAAATGCGGGGAATACCGATTACGACCTGGTGATCGCGGGGGGCCAGGTCGTCGACGGCACGGGTGCGCCGCGGGTCCGCGCCGACGTGGGCGTGAGCGGGGACCGGATCGCGGCGGTCGGCGACCTCTCGGGATCCCGCGCGGCCCGGCGCATCGACGTGCGGGGGCAGGTGGTGGCCCCGGGCTTCATCGACATGCTCGGACAGTCGGAGCTGAACCTGCTCGTGGACAACCGCGCCCTGTCCAAGATCCACCAGGGCATCACCTCGGAGGTCACGGGCGAGGGCGGCTCGGTGGCGCCCCTCAACGCCGAGATGACCGAGGACTACGGGCCGTGGGTGGACAAGTACCACGTAAAGGTGGACTGGACGGACTTCACGGGGTACTTCGCGCGGCTGCGCGCCGCGCGCCCCGCCATCAACCTCGGCACCTTCGTGGGCGCGGCCCAGGTGCGCGAATACGTCCTGGGGAAGGGCGACGTCCAGCCCACGCCCGCGCAACTGAAACGGATGGTTGCGCTCGTGGACGCCGCCATGGAGCAGGGCGCGCTCGGCCTCTCGACCTCGCTCATCTACATGCCCGGATCGTATGCCCGCACGCCCGAGCTCGTGGCCCTGGCCCGGGCCGCCGCGCGCCGCGGCGGGATCTACGCCAGCCACATCCGCGACGAGGGCCCGAAGGAGATGGCGGCGCTCGACGAGGCCTTCACGATCGGCCGCCAGGCCAGGATCCCCGTCGAGATCTGGCACCTGAAGGTCGCGGGCCGGCGCAACTGGGGCCGCATGGGCGACGTGGTGGCGAAGATCGAGCGCGCCCGCGCGGAAGGCCTCGACGTCACGGCCGACATGTACCCGTACGTGGCCAGCGGCAACGGCCTCGACAACACCGTCCCCCAGTGGGCCCACGACGGCGGCGTGCCGCGGATGATCGAGCGCTTCCACGACCCGCGCCTGCGGGCGCAGATCCTCCGTGAGATCCGCGAGGGCGGCGCCCACTCGGAGGGGTGGAAGGGCCGGCCGCCGGAGGACATCCTCATCATCTCGGTCATGAACCCGGACCTCCAGAAGTGGACGGGCAAGCGGCTCTCGGAGGTCGCGAAGGAGATGGGGAAGTCTCCGGAGGAGGCGCTCCTGGACCTGGTCGAGGCCGACCACGCCAACGTCTTCGTGGCCCGCTTCTCGATGAACGAGGACGACCTGCAGGTCGCCATGCGGAAGCCCTGGGTGGCCTTCGACCTCGACGCCGGGGCCACGGCCGTGGACGGGCCGCTGGGCGTGGACAAGCACCACCCGCGCGCCTTCGGCACCATGCCGCGGGTGCTGGGCCGGTACGTCCGGGAGCTGAAGGTCGTCACGCTCGAGGAGGCCGTGCGGAAGATGACGTCCCTGCCCGCCCGGCGGATGCGTTTCAGCGACCGGGGCGTCCTGCGGCCGGGCATGGCGGCGGACATCACGGTCTTCGACCCCGACCGGATCCGGGACGTGGCCACGTTCGAGGACCCGAACCGCTACTCCGAGGGCGTGGCCTACGTGATCGTCAACGGCCGCGTG
>DAINRN010000496.1:0-901 GCA_036741815.1 Acidobacteriota bacterium | reverse complement strand
ACGCTCTCGAAGCCTTGACCGCCCTGGACGCTTAGTCCACCGTGAAGCCCATGAGCTCGACCGGGACGAAGAGGGTCAGCAAGAAATCGTCCATGTACGCGGGGCTGCCGTTCTTGGAGAAGACATTGACCCCGCTGAAGAAGCCCGGGCCGCTCCATGGCTGGAATGGCGCGAACAGGATGCCGTTCAAGCTGACGGCATAGTCGTATCCTCCAAAATTCGGCAGGTTGTAGGTCACCCAGATCACGAACCATTGGTCGGTCGGCAGGGGCGCGGACCCTATCCCCGGGACGCCGTCGCCCCCGATGTTGACGATCTGACCCGGTACGGCCCCGGGACTCGTGCATGCGCTGACGCACATCACGACCCGGACCGCCCAGTGGTAGGGCCCGCCCGGCGTGTACTGCGAGGGCACCGTCAGCCACACCTCGCCGGTATGGGTGGAAGGGATGTAGACCCTGAAGTAGAGGTCACCCGTGGGAGCCCCACCTGGGAACGGCCGGATGACGTTCGCCGATCCGCTCACGAGCAACGAGTTCGGAGGGTTGAACGACTCGGCATTCGTGACGATCGTGTCGAACGCGGGGTTGTTGTCCCAGGTCTCCCATCCCCCCTGACCGGCGATCAGGGAGCCCGTGGCATAACGGTCGAGAGTGTCTTCCCACGGCCATGTTTGCTGGGCCTCGACCATCGGCGCCGTGGCTGTGGCGAGGAACATGGCCGCGAGGAAGCGTGGCGTGCTCATCTCGTCCTCCTGGTTCTCTCCGGAGGCCGGAAGGCGGAGCGTCCGGGTGAGGAGCCGGCCCGAGGAAGCTAGGCTTTCCTTTCGATCATACGGCTATGTCGTGGGCTTCCAGACGTAGCGGCCGGTCTTGTCGATGTGATTACCACGCCGCACCTG
>DAINRN010000495.1:0-3157 GCA_036741815.1 Acidobacteriota bacterium | reverse complement strand
AGGAGGAGTACCCAGCCCACTACGGTCTTGAGCGCACAGACCATTGCACACCTCCGATGTCATCAGGAGGTCGGACCTCCCACCTTCGAGTGGTGTGAGCCCCGGCATCTTATCCGTAAGGGCCACACGCCGCGAGGCCCGCGCCGATCACTCCCCGTGGTCTGAGGCGCCGCCGCCGCCCGGCGGATCGTGGCCGAGGCCCACCGCCGCCTGGGACGAGCCCAGGGAAGGTATAGGCAGCTCCTTCCCGCGCTGATAACAGCGGACATAAATGACAGCGATCGGTGCCAGATGAGTTGCTGGAGGCCAGGCCCTCGCGGAATACGAGCGAGCGATTTCATCGTCCCACTGCCCGACGTTCCGGATCTGACCGTCCTGTTGCCCGAGACGGTGCCGGGGCAGGATCCCTCCGGCCTTGGAGCGGCGTTGACGGTCCTGCCCCCCTCCGCGACGCCGTCCTACCTCAACGGCCTCGGCTGGCTCTGAAGCCTTTGACACCCGTGGTACGGTCGCTCTCAGGATTGGACCCAGAGGGCCGCCCGTGGCCGAGTATCGGAAGTCGCGTACGCCGTCGGGACACGAGTGCGAGATCCGCGAGGTCGCGGCTGGCGACGGTCGGCGCTGGCACGTGAAGGTCGAAGGCCGCTCGTTCTACCTGTGGGCCGCCCGGCATCTGTCGGCCCACGCCGATGAAGAACGCATCTCGCGCGGCGTGCTGAGGGGTATCGATAACGAGCTTTCCCGGGACCGCTCGATGATGGCTCCCGACTATGAAGCGCCCCTGTTGCCCCAGGACTTCGAAGACGACTGACGCGGCTACGCCACGACGTAGACGGGGCCGGGCTGGCGCACCACGCGCCCGCCAGACGGACGAACGATCGATTCCGTGCAACTCTTCCTATCATCGGGGGGGATCGGCGTTCCTGGGGCGTCGTACGGGTTGCGGCTCCATCCACCTTCGATAGGCGTCCGGAGGTAAGTTGGAAAGAGATCCCGCGGCCCCAGGGTACTGACCTCGCGCTGACCCGTAGGGACTCTCATTAAGGCGTCCTCAGTTACAGCCTGTAACGATAGGTGGACTAGGGCTTTAAAGCCCAACGCATTATCTCGGGGAAGGTCGGCCTCTTTCCGTACATCAGTATCCCGACGCGGTGCACGCGCGCGGCGAACCACACCACCGTCGCGATGGCCAGCCCGGTCAGGAGGATCGACAGGCCGATCTGCCACCACGGCGGGGTCAAGACCGTGATCCGGAGGAACATCAGGAGCGGCGTGAGCGGGGGCAGGAGGGAGAGGACCGTGGACAGCGTGCCGTCCGGGCTCTGCAGGACCAGCGGGAAGCAGAGCGTGCCGACCACGAGCGGGGCGAAGACCGGGAAGACCAGCGTCTGGGCCTCCTGCGGGGTGTTCACCGCGGAACCGATCCCCGCGAAGAGGGCCGCGTAGAAGAAGTAGCCCAGCAGGAAATAGACGACGAGCGCGGCCAGCACCAGGGGGCTCGCCTCCGGCAGCCGCACACCGCCCAGGCTCCCCGCCCCGGCGGCGGAGAGGCCGATGACCGCCAACGCCCCCGCCCAGACCAGGCACTGCGTCAGCCCCGCGGCGCCCACGCCCAGGAGTTTGCCCGCGAAGAGAAGGCCGGACGGGATCGATGAGACCATCACCTCCACCACCCGGCTCGTCTTCTCCTCGATGACGCTGGCCATGACCACCTGTCCCCACATGATCACCGTCGTGTACAGCATCATGAGCAACATGATCGACAGCACGGCGCTGGCCCCGCGGTCCTCGCGCTCGCCGCCGCCGGCGCCGATGCGGATGGTCTTGAGGTCGAGCGGGCGGGTGAGCCGCTTCACCCGCGCCGGGTCCAGGCCCTGTCCCGTCAGTCGGTGGGCGACCATGACCTCCTCCACCGCCCGGTCCATGAGCCTGAGGTCGGCGACGTTGCTCACGTTGCGGCCGAAGTATTCGGCGGCCGAGAGCTCCAGCGCTTCGGGGGGGAGGTGGAGGTACCCGTCGAGGCGGCCGGACAGGACGTCCCGCTTCAGCCGCGCGGCCTGCTCCGCGGCGTTGCCGCCCTCCGCCTTCTCGACCGCGAAGCGGGGCATGCCGTCCAGCCTCTGACGGGACAGGGCCTCCGCCACCGGGTCGCGCAGCGACCCTGTGGCGTCGAGCACCGCCACGCGCAGCGGGCGGCCGCCGTGCTGGCCCTTCATCATCATGGCGGGCAGCAGCAGGACCCCGGCCAGGAGCAGGGGCGCGGCGACGGTCCCGATGAGGAAGGCCCGTGAGCGCACGCGCTCCAGGTACTCGCGCCGGACCACGGGCCAGAGCCTGTCCAGGCTCAAGAGGCGACGGCGGCCACGAAGATGTCGTGCAGGCTCGGCTCCATGACCTCGAAGCGGCTCAGGTGCAGCCGCGCCGCCGCCGCCTGGAGCAGGGACTGGGGATCGGCGCCCTCGGCCATCCGCACCTCCACGTGGCGACCGAAGTGGTTCACGCTCAGCACCCCCGGCAGCCCCGCCAGGAAGCCTCCGTCTCCGTCGTAGGAGAGCACCACGATGTTCTTCGCGTAGCGGCTCTTCACCTCGCCGATGGCGCCCTCCAGGAGCTTCTGCCCGCGGTTGATGAGGCCGATGGAGTCGCACAGCCGCTCCACGGTCTCCATCTGGTGGCTGGAGAGGACCACGGTCTTCCCCTGCCCGCGCTGCTCGAGCAGCACGCCGCGCACGAGGTCGGCCCCCAGCGGGTCGAGGCCGCTCATGGGCTCGTCCAGGATCAGCACCTCGGGCTCGTGGAGCAGCGTGGCCACGAGCTGCGCCTTCTGCTGCATGCCCTTGCTGAGCTCGATGACCTTGCGGTGCGACCACTCGGCGAGACCCATCCGCTCCAGCCACGCCGGGAGGCGCCGGCGCGCCTCCGCCCGCGGCGTGCCCTTGATCTCGGCCAGGAAGACGAGCTGCTCCTCCAGCACCATGCGCGGGTACAGGCCGCGCTCCTCCGGCATGTACCCCACGCGGTCCAGGGCCGCGCGGTCCGCGCGCCGGCCCAGGATCTCGATGGTGCCGGCATCCGGCCCCAGGATGTCCATCACCATGCGCAGCGTGGTCGTCTTGCCCGCCCCGTTGGGGCCGAGGACGGCGGTCACGGCTGACAG
>DAINRN010000494.1:0-3164 GCA_036741815.1 Acidobacteriota bacterium | reverse complement strand
ACGGTGGTGGCCATGCCCTCGTATTCGGTCTTCTCGCGGGTGGCCTCGATGACCTTCTTGTTGGCGAAGCGGATGGCGGTCTTGAGGCGGTTGCCGTCGTAGGAGATGTTCTCGTCCAGGCCGAAAGGCCAGGTGATCTCCTCGTCCCCGCCCGTCAGGCAGATGAACTCGTTGATCGACTCCACCGCGATGCGCGAGGCGACCTCGCCCGCGGCGTGGCCGCCCATGCCGTCCGCCACCACGAAGAGGTTCTGCTCGGGGTTGACGTGGAGGCTGTCCTCGTTGCCCTTCCGCTTGCGGCCCACGTCGGTGAGGGCCTGGTAGGAGATCTTCATGCTCGCCTGGGGAGGGAAGTAGACACCGAAACCCGCGGCCAGGCAACCGGCGCCGCGGCCCCGGTGGTCACGGCTTGCGGCGGAGCAGGCCGCGTAGGCCGCCGGGGGCGGGCGGGGGCGGCTCCTCGGGCCCCACCCCCAGCTCGGCCGCCGCCACGATCACCCCCGGGTCCGCGGGCGCCAGCCGGAGCGCGGCCTCGGCCGCCTTGCGGGCGCGGAGCTTGAGGCCCTGGCCGTCCAGCAGGCGCGCCAGCTGGAGGTGGAAGCGCGGCTCCTGCGGGGCCAGCTGGATCGCCTTCTCGATGGCATCGATGGCGTCGCGGACCCAGTGCGGATTGTTGGCCAGGGCCGAGGCCAGGGCGGCGTAGAAGCGGGGCTCCTCGGGCATGTGCCTCACGGCCACGCGGAACTGCTGGACCGCCTCGTGGAAGTCGCGGGCCTTGAGCCGGGCCACGCCCGTCTCGAAGGCGTGGCGCGCGATCTCCTCGGGGACCGCCGCTTGCGGCCTCTGCAGCTCGAGGTCGTACTCGCGGCGGTTCTTCTCGTTGGAGAGGGCGTTGAAGGCCGTGGTCACGTCCCGGAGGAACTCGTGGGCACGCGCCTTCTCCGCGGGATCCGGGAAGCGGTCGGGGTGGTGCTCCCGGGCCAGCCGCGCGTAGGCCTGGCGGACCTCGGCGGTGCTGGCCGTCTTCGGTATGCCGAGGATCTCGTAGTAGTTCGCCATCGCCTATCTCTTCGGTCCGCCGGCGCCGGGCACGGTGCGGATGAACTTCTGGGCCTGCTTGCGGATGGCCTCGGGGACGTTGCGGTCCACGGAGAGGCTCTTGATGTCCCTGGGGTTGAGGCGCGAGACCATGCCCAGCGAGATGCCCAGCGGCGTGCGCGGGTTCTTCACCAGGCTGGAGACCACCCCGTAGTGCCGCGTCCACTCCTTGTGGCTGCCGATCGGGCGGAGGATCTCGTCCGAGACGTTCGTCATGCCGGCGAAGGACTCGATCTCGCTCTCCGTCACGCGCGGGCTGCCCAGCACGGCCGTGGCCACGATGCGGTTGGGATCGCGGATGAGGATCGCCCGCTCCTCGCGGTTGCCCTTCAAGGCGGTCACGACCTTGTCCGCCGTGTTCAGGCGGTAGAGCCGCTGCACGGCGTTCACCTTCTCCTTCTCCTGGCGCTCGTCGTCGGCGAGGTAGCGGACCACGGCCTCCGCGTCCGACTGGAACGTGACCTCCTCCGGCGGGGGCAGCGGCGCCTCCTCCTCCGCGGGCGTGGCCGCCGCCGGTCCGCCGGGGGCGGCGGAGGCCGCCGGCGGAGCCGCCGGTGCCTCGGCCTCGCCGATGTGGAACGTCTCGCGGAGCTCCATGAGCCGGCGGCGCTGGTCCTTGTTGAGGTTCGGGTTCTTCTCCAGGGCCTCGAGCAGCGACGTCCGCCGCAGCAGACGCACCTGGTTGATGACCACGAGCTCGGCCTGACCCTCCGGCAGCGTGGCCACCAGGGCCTCGATGGCCTCGTCCGGCAGCGAGGTGTTCTGCAGCACGACCTCGCGCAGCTCCTGCTCCTCGCGCGCGGTGAATCCCCAGGCGAGCACTGCGGGCGGCGTGTCGCGGTCCTTCAGGATGGGCCGCAGCTCGTCCGTCTGCATCCCGCCCAGGGTGTTTCCGGCGGTGGCCCGTACCTCGTCGTCCACGTCCTTCATCAAGTGGTGCAGCAGCTCGATGAAGTCGGCGGGCTTCAGCGGCAGGGCGCCCTGCGCGGCCATCATGCGGAGGTCGCGGGGCACACCGCCGCGGCGGAACTGGTCGACGAACGGGTTGGTGCTGCGCTCGCCCATCGCTCAGGGCACCGGAGGCGTGGGCGAAGCCGCGGGCGGGACGGCCGGGGACGCTGCCGGCGGCGGAGGCGCGGCCGCGGGAGAGACCGGCGCGGCCGTCGCTTGCTGGATCAGCGCGGGCACGCTGTCCTTGTTGATCACGATGTTGTGCTTGACCTCGCCGTCGCGGCCGAGCGGGATGCCGGGCCGGCCATTGATCGTGAAGCTGATGCCGCCCGCGTTGCCCACGGAGAGGACGATCTGGCTCTGGGCCTCGAGGGACTGGGTCTCGCCCGCCGTGAGGATCCGGGACAGGGCCGTCGTGCCGTCGAGCTGGACCTCGACCCAGCAGTCCTGGCGCGCGTTGAGCGACAGCACGAGCGCGCCGGTGACAGGCGCGCCGGGGGCGGCGGCCGTGGTGCTGGGCGGCGGCGGCGGGTACACGCGGTCGGTGGGCAGGGTGACCTCGGGGCTGGGGGTGGGCTCAGGCGCGGGGGCCTCGGAGTGCCGGGCGAACCAGCCCGCCCGCGCGGCCGCGAAGAGCGCCACCCCGGCCGCCAGGATCAAGCCGAAGAAGACGGCGGCCATCCGTCCGGACGCTGAACGCTGGGGCGCCGCGCCGCCCTCGCTGGTCGCGCCGCCGTGCGTGTACATGTATTCCGCGACCAGCCGGTCCGGGTCAAGCCCCAGATACGTGGCGTACTGGCGCACGAACGCCTTGGGGAAGATGCCGCCCGGAAGCACGTCCGTGCGGTCCTGCTCGAGCGCCTCCAGGAAGCGCAGGCTGATGTTGGTGGCCTCGGCGATGTCGCGCAGGTCGACCCCCCGCAGCTCGCGTTCCCGGCGGAGGGTCTCGCCGAAGGTGGCCATGGCGTTAACGAAATCTAGCGGACGAGGACACCGAGTTCAAGATTATGTGCCTGAGCGCGCGGAGGTTCGGTCCGCGAACCCACCCGCCTCCGCCAGGCGCTGGGCCGCCGCCTGCACGAGCGGCCGGAGCCCCGCGGCTGAGGCCACGCGCT
>DAINRN010000493.1:0-3165 GCA_036741815.1 Acidobacteriota bacterium | reverse complement strand
GGGTTCGGCCGGGGCTTCAAGATCTACCAGCGCCTCCTCGGAGACGTCCGGTCGCGTGCGCCGTTCGTCGACGCCCTGCTCGACGACCTCGAGGACGAGCGCTTCTTCCTCTTCCTTCACTACTACGACGCGCACTCCGACTGGGGGACCCTCCCCTACGACTCGGACCCGGAGGACCGTGCGGCGTTCGGCGGCTGGTACCAGGGGGACTTCGCGGGGTGCGACGCCGGTGGCCGTTGCGCCACGAACCTCCTCTCGTCCATGAACGGGGAGCGAAGGACGTTGCCTGAGGAGGATCGACGCTACGTGTCCAGCCTCTACGACGCCGGGCTCCGAACCCTCGATCGCGGGCTGGGCGGCTTCTTTCGGGGGCTGGGGGCACGCGGGCTCCTGGACAGGACGATCGTGGTGCTGACCGCCGACCACGGCGAGGAGTTCCAGGAGCACGGGCAGTTCCTCCACGGGCAGGCCTACGACGAGACCATGCGCGTCCCGCTCCTGGTCCGTGTCCCCGGGGCGGGGGGCCTGCGGGTGTCGAGCCGCCTGGTCAGCCTCGAGGACATCGCCCCGACCATCCTCGACTTCTGCGGGAGCGCAACGCCACCCGAGATGCAGGGGCGCAGCCTCCGGCCGCTCGTCACCGGCGGGACGGAGCCGCCCGAACGCTCCAAGCTCCTCATGATGGACAAGCACGGTGGCCTGGCCCTCCGCACGGCCACGTGGAAGATCTTGACCACGAAGTCGGGCACGCAGCTCTACGATCTCGTACGCGACCCGGCCGAGCGGAACGACCTGATGGCGCACCGGCCGCCCCCTCCGGAGGCGGAGCAGCTTCGCCGAGATCTGGAAGCCGAGGTGCAGCAGGCGTCCAGGCTGCGGGCCAGACTGGGCGTGCCCGAGGGGGGGATCTCTCTCACCGAGTCGCAGAAGGAGCAGCTCCGCGCCCTCGGCTACCTCCGGTAAGTGAACTAGTGGCACCCCCACCTGCACAAGATCACCACCGACGCCGGCCGGAAACAAGGCGGCTCCTGGCGCGAGCTGCCGGAGTGAGACGGCCAGCGGCTGTTTTCCGCGAGCGCCTGCTGGCCCGGCTCGTCGAGCGTCACGCGATCTCGGAGGAGCTCACGCGCGAGCTCGTCGCCCGGACTCATCCGGGCTTCTCCTCGCACATTGTCCAGGCGATCCCCTTCGAGAACAAGAAGGCGATCGAGGACCTGGCGTGCTACCTCGTCCGAGCGCCGCTCTCACTCCAGAAGCTCGTCTACCTCGACGGCCAGAAGGCCGTGCTCTATCGCTCCCGTATGAACCCTCGGTGATATCCTGCGCGTGCTTTGCCAGGATCCCCGCGGCCGGAGGAGACGGCAGCCGCCCGTTTCGCCGACGGCCTCCTCGAGGCCGGCTGGCTGCTCTGCCTGCTGGTGGTGCCTGTCTTTTTCGACGCCTGGTCGCGCCACCCCTTCGAGCCGGATAAGGTCATGGTCGTGCGCCTGCTCGCGCTGCTGGTGGCGGCGGCGGGCCTGGCGCGGGCGCTCGAGAGCTGGCGGCGCTGGCGCTGGCCGGCGGGGGCGCCGCTGCTGGGTCCCGTGCTGCTCTTCCTCGCGGCGGCGGCCGTCAGCACGGCCCTCTCCATCGCGCCCCGTCTCAGCCTGTGGGGCTCGGAGGCGCGGGGCGAGGGCCTGGTCACGCTGGCGTCGTATCTCGCCGTCTTCGCCGCGCTCGCGGCGCGGCTGCGCCGGCGCGAGCAGCTCGACCGCGTCGTCGACGTCATCGTGGCGGGGAGCGTTCCCGTCACCCTCTACGCGATCGTGCAGGCGGCGGGGCTCGACCCCATCCCGTGGAAGGTCACCTACGACCACTGGCGCGTCGCGAGCACGCTCGGCAACCCGGTCTTCGCCGGGTCGTACCTGATCCTGGCCCTGCCCGTGACGCTCGGCGCCGCCCTCGAGTGGCGCGAGCGGGCGACGCCCCCCGGCGATTGGTGGCGGCGCCTGCGCCTGGCGCTCTACGCGTTGG
Organism: Acidobacteriota bacterium; assembly: GCA_036741815.1. Taxonomy (GTDB): domain Bacteria; phylum Acidobacteriota; class Vicinamibacteria; order Fen-336; family Fen-336; genus DAINRN01. The sequence continues at coordinate 1,152 of DAINRN010000493.1, read as the reverse complement.
CGGCCAGCCTGCAGTTCGCGGTCCTGGCGCTGACCGGGAGCCGCGGCCCCTGGGTGGGGGGCGCCGCGGGGCTCGTGGCCTTCGTCCTGCTCGACGCCGCTGTCGGGCGGCGGCGCAGGGTCGCCGGCGCGGCCCTGGTCCTGGCCGGGGCGGGCGTGGCCTTCGTCTCCCTGCTGAACCTCCCCGGCGGCCCGCTGGAGAGCGCGCGTCAGTCGCGGCTCCTCGGACGCCTGGGCCACCTCTACGACACGCAGGGCGTCTACAACCCGGGCGACCGCGCGCGGGTCCGCGTCTGGGAAGATGCCCTGGCCCTGGCGCGCCCGAGGCCGCCCCTCCCTTTCGCCGAGGGCGAGGACCCTCGCGGCGCGCTGCGCCCGATCATCGGCTACGGTCCGGAAACGCTGCAGGCGGCCTTCGCCTCCGTGTACGACGCCGAGTTCGCGGTCCTCGAGCGTCGCAACCCCGACGTGTCCGACTCCGGGGTCTCGACCTTCCGTACGCGGGTGCCGGACCGCTCACACAACGAGCTCCTGGACAGCCTGGTGACGGGCGGGGCGCTGGGAGCCGCCGCGCACCTCGTGCTCGCGGTGGCGATCCAGTTCTTCGGCTTGCGGACCCTCGGTCTTCTGGACACGCGCAGGGACCGCCGGCTGCTGGCGGTGTTCGGGCTCGGCGGCGGCGCGCTCGGCGTGCTGGCCGCCGCGCTGGCGCCCTCGTGGGGCTTCGTGGGCCTCGGCCTCCCCCTGGGCCTCGTGGCCGGGTGGATGGTCTACGTGCTGGCGCGCGCGTTTCGCGCGGACGACGGCGGCGTGGCGCGCAGCTCGCCGCTGCAGGTCGCCCTCGTGGCCGCGCTCGTCGGCCACTTCGTGGACATCCAGCTCGGGCCGCTGGTGGTGACGGGACGGCTCTACTTCTGGTCGCTGACGGGCCTGCTCGTCGCCGTTGCCGCGATCCGACGCGACAAGGACGGCACGGCGGCGTCGCCGCACGATGATCCGGCGTCGCCGCCCTCGCGGTGGCGGTCGCTCATTGGACCGGCGTCAGCCGGCCTCCTCGCGGCCGCCCTCGCCATCACGCTCGTCTTCGACTTCGCGGGCGCCGGGACGGCAAACCCGCTGGCCGCGGCCGGGGCGCAGCGCGCGTTGTTCGCGG
>DAINRN010000492.1:0-3185 GCA_036741815.1 Acidobacteriota bacterium | reverse complement strand
CGGGGCTGCGGTGGTGGGACCGCGGGGGCTCGTCTTGCATCAGGTCGGTGCTCAGGTACTTCTTGTTGTCGTCCGGGAACACGGTGGCCACCACGGCATCGGGGCCGAGCGCTTCCTGGACCTCGAGCGCGGCAAGGAGGTTCGCGCCCGAGCTGATACCCACCCCGAGGCCCAGCTCACGGGCGAGCTTCTGCGCCATGAGGATCGCATCGCCGTCGTCCACGGAGACCACCCCGTCCAGCGCGTCCAGGTCCACGATGGGAGGGATGAACTCGTCGGAGATGCCCTGGATACGGTGGTGCCCGCCCTTGCGGCCCGTGCTGAGGATCGGCGAGGAGGCGGGCTCCACGGGGTGCACGCGCACCTGCGGCCGCATTCGGCGCAGGAAGCGCCCCACGCCCATCACGGTGCCTCCCGTACCCACCCCGGCCACGAAAGCGTCCGGCTCGAGCCCCTGGGAGCGGAGCTGCCACCAGATCTCCGGCCCCGTGGCCTCCTCGTGGGCGGCGACGTTCTCCGCGTTCGAGAACTGCCGGGGCAGGAAGGCGGCGGCGGTCCGGCCCGCGAACTCCGAGGCCATCTCGATGGCGCCGGCGAAGCCGCCCTGCTCCGCGCTGACCAGGCGGATCTCGGCTCCGAAGCTGCGGATCAGGACCTTGCGCTCGCCACTCATCCAGTCCGGCATGAAGACGATCACCGGGTGCCCGAGGGCGCGGCCGACGGCCGCGAAGGAGATGCCCGTGTTGCCGCTGGTGGCCTCCGCGATCGGCGCCCCGGGCTGGAGCTCCCCGCCCGCCCGCGCCCGCCGGAGGATGTGCAGCGCCATGCGGTCCTTGATGCTCCCCGTCATGTTGAGGTTCTCGGCCTTGGCGTAGAGCACGCGGGGGCGGCCCCGGAACCGGAGACCGATGGCGAGCAAGGGCGTGTTGCCGACCAGATTCGCCAGGCCGCGAAAGCGGAGCCCCGCGGCCGGGGGAGCCGACGGCACCTTGGCGGGTGTCGTCATGCTCAGGCGGCGGCGGTGCGGCGCGACTCCACGTAGGCGCGGATGGCCCGGTACTGGCTGAGACCGTCGAGACCGGCCTCCGCCAGCACCGTCTCACCCTGTCCGCTGCCCAGGAAGTGGCCCTTCGCGTAGGGGTGCAGGCTGGCGGCGCGGCCTGCGGCGGACAGCACCCAGCGATCCAGGGTGGGCAGCGTGAAGCCGGTGATCCCCATGGCCTCTCGCGCCCGCTCCTCCGGGAAGATCCGCTGCTGCTCCGCGAGCGGCAGCAGGTCGAACAGCTCCGCGCTCGACACGTAGTAGATCCAGGGCGAGATGCCGTCCCGGTCGAGCAGCGGCAGGCACTCCGTGACGAACGCGTACGTGACCGCGCTTTCCTGCAGGACGATCGTCCCGTCGCCCGAGCGGCCCGGCCGCCGGAGCAGGTAGAGGCCGGTGACCGCGTCCTCCGCCGGCGCCAGGCCGAAGGCGCGGCGGTCGAGCACGGTCTCGTTCGGGCGCGTCACGAAGGGGGCGATGAGCGCTGGACGCTGCCGCAGGGCGGCCATCAACAGGGGCCAGACCTCCTGCGGCTCCCAGGGCGTCAGGGTGACGGCCACGCCGCGCGGGAAGTTGCCCTGCAGGAGCTGCAGCGCCTGGGGGTCCGCATGTGTCGGACCGTCCTCGCCCGTCTTGAGGCCGGCGTGCGCGCAGACGAGCACCATCGTCCGGTAGGGCTCCCCGGTGGTGCCGCACCGCGCCTGCTGGCCGATCCCGTGCAGGCGGGCGGCCACGTGGCCGAGGGGGGCGATGAAAGCGCCGTACGAGGAGCCCACGCCGATGTGGGCGCCGAAGGACGAGACCCCCGACAACACGCTGGCGATGGCGTCCTCGCAGATCCCTCCGATCGAGAGCAGGCGGCTGCCCGGGTTGGTGGCGGCGTTCCAGTAACCCTGCGCGAAGCCGGCGCCGCCGGTGCCGACGCTGGTGGAGGACAGAAGGTCGGCCGCGGCGATGAGGAGGGAGCCGTCGGAGGCCACGTTGAGGTACTGCAGCGCCCGGCCGAGCTCGCCCCGGAGGGTCGTCACCGTACCGGGCGCGAGGGCCAGCGGCTCCGGGATGTCGCGGGGCTGGTCGGCGAGGTCGTACACCGCCTGCACGCGCGGTCCGTCCTCACGCGGGCGGCGCCCATGGTGGTCGAGCCGCTCCCGCGCCACGAGCAGGCGCCGCGCCATCTCCGTCGTCATGTCGTGGTCGGCCTCGAGATGCAGCCGCACCAGTCGGAGCGCCTCCCAGAAGCACTGTTCCAGGACCTCGGGGCCGGTGCCGGGTGCCGCGCAGGGCCGCTCGGCGCCCTCGCACGAGGGCAGCTCCCACGCCGCCCCGGACCTGAAGGGCGCCAACGCCTTGTAGAACCCCGCGGAGCACAGCTTGTGGCCGCCGCCGTGGGAGGCGCGTCCCTCGATCCCGTACCGCCAGCCCTTCACCGTCTTGTAGACGATGGCCGTGGGCTGGCCCGTCGACATCCGGAGCGCGGCGCGCTGGGCGGCCAGCACCTGCGCGAAGTCCATCCCGTCGGGCACGAAGATCACGTTCCAGTCGTGGAGCTGGAACAGCTCGCAAGGGTCCCACTGCACGTAATCGCCGGGCAGGTCGCCGTCCCGGCAGACACGCTCGCTGTCGATGGAGGCCTGGTTCCAGTCCACGTGCACCACGACGTTGTCGAGGCGGGCCGTGCCCGCCGCCGCCAGCGCCTCCGCCGCCCGGCCAGGCGTCAGGCCACCTTCGCCCTCCAGCACGTGCACACGGGGTGAATCGCGGCCGAACCAGTCCCGCAGGGCCAGCGCGTAGCCGATCGAGCTGCCCAGGCCTACCCCCGATGCGCCGGTGGCCAGGCGCACGAAAGGCGTGGCCGGGGTGGGATGCCCGTCCAGGGCCTTGGCGCGCACGCGGCGGAAGAGCGCGGTGGGGGAGATCGGGTTGCGGCGGAAGCCGAGCAGGTCCTCCAGGCGCAGGCGCGCGCGGAGGTCGGGCAGCAGCTCGGGCGAGGCCACGCGGGCCACCTCGTCGCGCAGCGCCCACATGGCGTACAGGCCCATCGCCTTGTGCCCGGCGGCATAGCTGAGGACGTCGGCGTCGGAGCGCTCGGGGCGCGAGAGGTCGTAGTCCATGATGCCGAAGAGCAGCCCCGCCACGATGCGCC
>DAINRN010000491.1:1752-3193 GCA_036741815.1 Acidobacteriota bacterium | reverse complement strand
GAGCGCGGATGGCCGCGCCAGCGGCAGGAAGAGCCGGGCGTCCCGATCGCGCACCCAACGGCAACGGACCCCGTCTTCGACCTCGGGCTCCGAGAAGTTCCGCGCCTTCTGGGGAAGACGCAATGCGGCCGGGTCGCCGCCCATGTCGATGGTCGTCGGGTGGTCGTCGAGCACGGGCTCGCCCGTGTAGGAGCCGAGGAGACCGACGGCCGCGCGCGGCGCGCGGGGCTCGAGGGCCCGGTAACCATCGGCGGCGAGGCTGCGCGCGACTTCCTCCCACGCTGCGCGCGCGGTTACGGGATCTCCCGGCAGCGCGCGCAGCGTATCCACGGCGAAGTCGTGTCTCAGGACCAGGACGGTCATCAGTGCCGGTCCGATCACGCCGGTCCGTGTGATCGGCGCTACCAGACAGGCCAGTCCCGGCGCCAGGAACGGCACCAGCCCCGTGAATCGCCGGACGTGGTACCAGTCGAAGATCGTCGAGTTCAGGTACCAACCGGCCAGCAGCGCCGGCAGGACCGTCGCCACGTAACGCCCGTCGCGAAACGCGAGGAGCGCCAGGCCGAGCGCCGCGGCCAGCATCGCGGGGTAATTCAGGAAGAGACCGCCGCGCGGCGAGAAGAGCGTGCCCCAGAGCTCCGGCCGGTCCAGGTGCATGAAGTCGGCGCCGTGAAGGACCTTGTGGGGGACGAGAAGCGGCACGCCGAACATCGCCTGCCAGACGATGATCTGCGGCAGCGCCGCGACGGCGAAAGCGGCCAGGAGCGCCAGCAAGGCTAAAACCGGTCCGCGGCGGTCCGGGCCCCGGGCCACGCGCAAGGCCAGCTCCAGCGCCGGCAGCGACAGCAGGATCCCGTCCTGGGAGCGCACCAGGAAGAGCACACCGCAGGCCGCGCCCGCCCAGGCCGCGCGACGGGCGTCGGGCCGGTCCCGGAGCGCCAGATAGGCTCTGAGGACGAGGACGGCCGCGAAGAATTCCGCCGCGTGCGCGAAGCCGGGCAGGACCGACAGGTAGAAGCGCAGCGGCGAGCCGACCCAGCACAGGACGGTGGCCCAGAAGGCCGCGGCGGCGGATGTCCAACGGCGCAGGGCGCCGCACAGCAGGAAGAGGCCGGCGGCGCCGTACGCCAACGTGGCGAGGCAGGCCGCGCCCTGGTAGACGGGCTCGACGCCGTCTGGCGCGCTGGCCCCGAACAGCCGTCCCGCCTCGCGCCCGGCGTGGACGAGCAGCACGAGGGGGCTCCAGAGGATCGCCGCCCCCACGGGCAGGACGTTGCGGTGCGATGTGTTGGCCCACCCGAGGAGCTGGTAGTCGTTCCGCAGGTCGAGGTCGCCGTCGAAGAGGAGCGAGCGGAGGTACGAGTAGTAATGGATGCCGTCGCTCTCGACGTTGCGGGAGTGGTCCAGATAGGTGGGGATGAGGCACGCGGCCAGGGCGAGC
>DAINRN010000491.1:0-1742 GCA_036741815.1 Acidobacteriota bacterium | reverse complement strand
CGCTCCCCTCGCGCGGAGGACGGCCCAGAGCGCGGCCACCGTCAGGACCGCCGCCCCCGCTTGCCAGGGCCGCAGGGCCGGGCCGGCGTAGGGCCGAGCGAGGTCGAGGACGGCGAGGAGGACGACGAGCGCCGCGAGGACGAGGCGGCGGGTCAGGGCCGGAACTTCTCGGAGCGGACGATCCCGGAGCGGTGAAGCAGGAAGCGGGCCGCGGTGGCCAGCGTCCCCAGGCCGTAGACGACGCCCACCCGGAAGCCGACGGAGGAGGCCTCGGCGAAGTACCGGGTGGAGATCGGCACCTCCTCCACGGGCAGGCCGAAGTGCACGGCCTGGAAGATCACCTCCGTGTCGAAGACGAAGCCGTTGGAGTTGCGGAGGAACGGCACCGTCTCCAGGAACCGCCGGCTGTACGCGCGGTAGCCGGTGTGGCACTCCGAGAACCGGCGGCCCATGGCCAGGTTCTCGACCGTGGTGAGGAAGCGATTGGCGATGCGCTTCCACCAGGGCATCCCGCCGCGCGCCGCGCTGCCCTTCACCATCATGCGCGAGCCCAGGACCATGTCCGCGCGGCCCTCGCGGATGGGGCGGATCATCTCGGGGATGATGGCGGGATCGTACTGCCCGTCCGGATGGAGCATGACCACGATGTCGGCCCCGTCCCGCAGCGCCTCCATGTAGCAGGTCTTCTGGTTGCCGCCGTAGCCCACGTTGTGGGGATGGCGGATGGCCTTGAGGTTCAGGCTCCGCGCCAGCTCCGTGGTCTCGTCGCGGCTGTGGTCGTCCACGACCACGATCTCGTCGTAGTAGCCGGACGGGATCGCGCGGAACGTGTCCTCGAGCGTCTTGGCCGCGTTGTAGGCGGGCATGACGATCACCACGCGCGGCTTCGCGTCGCCGCCGGGCGAGGGAGGGCGGACAGGCGCCGCAGTGCGGCTCATGGGGCTACTGATCTTACCCTCCCCGAGGAGGTGCGCGCGACCCAGACGAAGAGCACGGCCACGAGTGCAACATGGGCCAGGGCGACGAGGACGGTGACGTCCACGCCGGACGCCATGCGCAGAGCCTGCAGGCCGGCCTGCGTCGAGATCCGCCGGCCGAGACCGGCCGTCAGGTAGAGGCTGGCGAACAGGAAGGCGGACACCGCCAGCAGGAGCCGCGTGGCGCGCGGCCAGACGCCGAGGAGCAACGGCGCCAGGGCCACGGCGAGGAACGTGTGGTTCTCGTGCACGCTCGTGGCCAGCAGGGCGTAGGCGTGCACCTGGAGGATCACGACCAGCGGGATCATCCGCCGGTCCTCCCTCGGGGCGCGCAGGAGCAGCCAGAGCCCGGCCGCGGTGGCCGCGCCAAGCAGCAGTCGCGCCACCAGGCGGGGATCGAACCCCGCCCACGCGCGGAACGCGTCGATGGCGGCGATCTCGGCGAGCGGGAACGGCGCCCCGCGCGACCACTGCATCGCGTAGCCCGCGATCCACCAGAGGTTCAGGCCCAGCGGCGCCAGCGCGCCCTGCGCGAGTGGCCGGCGCGATCCGTCGAGGGCGGAGAGCAGGTAGCCCGCGCTCGACCACGGGAGGAGGATGACGGCCGCGGCGGCCAGGCCGGCGAGCGCGGCCAGGAGCCACGCGCGGGGTTTCGCCTCGCGCAGAAGGACGGCCGCCAGCACGGGGATCAGGAGCACGCCCTGCGGCTTCACGAGCGCTGCGGCCACCACGAGCGGCGCCGCCCACACGTACCTGCCCTGCATG
>DAINRN010000490.1:0-3195 GCA_036741815.1 Acidobacteriota bacterium | reverse complement strand
CGGCCGGGCGAGGAGCGCTTCGACGTGCAATCCGACGGCCCCGGGTACCTCGTGACCCGCGACAGCTTCGCGCGCGGTTGGACGGCGGCGGTGGACGGCACCCCGGCGCCGGTGCTCCGGGCCAACGGCAAGCACCGCGCGGTGGCCGTGCCCGCAGGCCGTCATGTCGTGGAGATGCGCTACCGCCCGCCCGGCCTGGGCATCGGGCTCGCGCTGATGGGGGCCGCGGCCGCCGCCGGCATGGCGCTGTGGATCCGCCCGGTCCGGCCCGTCGAAGGTCGCCGTTGAGCACGACGCCTCCGCCCGCTGCGGCCGCGGGCCGCGGGATCGTCGCCGCAAGCGGGGCCCTGCTCGCGCTGCTGGCCGTCTTCTGGTCGCAGTTCGCCTGGGTCCGGGCGACCAATTTCGGGGGGATGGACGAGTGGCTCTACATCTCCCTCTCCTCGCGCGGGGTGCTGGGCATCCCCTATGCGAATCGACCTTTCGTGCTGCTGTGGACGCTGCCGGCGGCGTTCCTCCGGCCGCATGACCTGCGCTCGTTCTATTTCGTGCACGCGGCGTACCTGACGCTCGCCGGCTGGCTCCTCTTCCTGCTCCTCCGCCGCCTCTGCCCCTCGCCGCCGTTGCTGGCCTTCCTGGCCGGCGCCTTCTGCCTCACCTGGGCGCCCCTGGATTTCCTCCGCCTCGACACCGTCCTCGTGACCGGTTACTCCGGCTTCACCTTCGCCACCCTCCTCGCGCTCGTCCTCTTCACGGAGTCCTGGGCGAGAAACCAGCCGGTGCTCCTGGCCCTGGCGGGGCTGATCGCGCTCGTGGCGGGGCGCGGCTTCGAGGGCGTGCTGCCGCTCCTGATCGCGGCCCCGTTGCTGCTGCGATGGGCGGGAGCCCGGCGGTCGCGCCGCCTGGCCGTCTGGATCCTGGCCTGGGAAGCCCTGATGCTGCTCATCGCGGCCCTGGTGCTGCTGCCCTTTCTCCGCCCCGACGGTCTCGGCTCCTACCAGGCCTCCGCCCTGAAGCCGGACCTGCACCCGGCAGGGGTCGCGGTCCGGCTGCTGCGCCAGTACGGCTTCCATCTCCTGCCGCTCTTCACCAGCCCGCCGCGCGAGCTGATCGTGCCCGCCGTGCCGGTGGCCGTGGCGACCTTCCTTGCAGCGTTCGCGCTCCTCGGGCGGCGAGCCGACCCTCTGGTCGCGGACAGCCGCGAGCGACGAGCGCTGGCCCTCCTGGCCGCGCTGGGGGCCGTGCTGGCGGCCCTGGGATACGCGCCGTTCGTGGCCAGCGCATCGATCCTCACGGCCGCCCGGACGCAGTTCCTCTCCGCCCCCGGGATCGGCCTATTGCTGGCCGCGCTCGCGCTCCTGGCCGCGTCGGCGGTGCCGGGATCATGGCGCAAGCCGGCGTTGGCGCTCATGGGGGCGTGGGTCGTGGCCGTGGGCACCGGACGGACGGTGGCCATGCAGCGCGACTGGGACTCGTCGAGGAGCGCCTACCCGCGGCAGCGGCAGGCGCTCGTGGAGCTGACCCGCCAGGTGCCGGACACGCGGCCGAACACGCTCATCGTGCTCATCGACGACGCGGGCGGATGGCCGGCCACCTTCACGTTCCGCCACGCCGTGGACTACCTGTACGAAGGCCGCGCGCTCGGCTACGTCTCGAAGGCGATCGACTTCCTCTACCCGGCGTATTTCCTTCCCGTCGGCGTCTACTTCGACCCCTGGCCGGCCATCCGCGGCAGCTGGGGCGTGGCCCCCACCCTCCACCGCTACGACGAGATCGTGGTGGCGCGCGTGGGCCGCGACGGCGGCCTGGCCGTGCTGCCGGAATGGCCCGGCGACCTGCTGCCCGCGCTGCCCGCGGGCGCGCGGTACGACCCCGAGGCCCGGATCGTGCGCGGAGCGCCGTCACCCGCATCGCGCGCCATCCTCCGGATCGAGCCCGAACCCATGGTGTATCATCCGCCGCCATGACCGCGGTGCTCCTCGACGGCACGGCCACCGCGCGCCAGATCAAGGACGAGCTGCGGGCCGAGATCGCGGCCCTGTCGGACAGGAGCGTGCGCCCCGGCCTGGGCGTGGTCCTGGCCGGCGACAACCCCGCGTCCTCGGTGTACGTCCGCAACAAGACCCGGGCCTGCGACGAGCTCGGCATTTTTCACGAAACCGCGCTCTTCCCCGCCACCACGACCACGGACGAGGTGGCGGCCAAGGTCCAGGAGTACGGACGCCGCGAGGACATCCACGGCATCCTGGTCCAGCTGCCGCTGCCCGCGTCCGTGGACGCCTCGCGCGTGCTGTCGCTCGTGGACCCCGCGAAGGACGTGGACGGGTTCCACGCCGAGAACCTGGGCCGGCTGGTGCAGAAGCGACCGCGCTTCGTGCCCTGCACGCCGGCCGGCATCATGGAGCTCTTGGCGCGCAGCGACATCGCGGTGGCGGGGAAGCGCGCGGTGGTCCTGGGCCGGAGCGACATCGTGGGCAAGCCGATGGCCCTCCTCCTGATGCACGCCGACGCCACGGTGACGGTCTGCCACTCCCGCACCCGGGACCTGCCAAAGGTGACGCGCGAAGGCGACATCCTGGTGGCGGCCATGGGACGGGCGGGCTTCGTCCGCGCCGAGCACGTCAAGCCGGGGGCGGTGGTCATCGACGTGGGGATCAACCGCGTCGAGACGCAGGAGGAGGCGCGGGACCTCCTCGACGAGGCCCGGCTGGTGGATTTCGCGCGCAAGGGCACGGCGCTGGTGGGCGACGTGCACGCCCCGTCCGTGCGCGAGGTGGCCTCCGCCCTCAGCCCCGTGCCCGGCGGCGTGGGGCCGCTGACCATCGCGATGCTCATGAAGAACACGGTGAAGGCGGCCAGGCTCGGCGCTTGACGCTCCGGGTCGGCCTCACCGGCGGGATCGCCTGTGGCAAGTCCCGCGTGGTGCAGCGCCTGAAGGCGGCCGGCCTGGAGACGCTGGAGCTCGACCGGATCGCCCACGACGTCACGGCGCCCGGCGGCCCCGCTTACCGCGACGTGGTGGCCGCCTTCGGTCCCGGGATCCTGGCCGAGGACGGCAGCCTGGACCGGAAGCGCCTCGGGGAGATCGTCTTCGCCGACCCCGCCGCGCGCGCCCGGCTGAACGCCATCGTTCATCCCCGCGTGCGGGACGAGGAGGCGCGGCGCGTGGCGCTGCGCCCCGACAATGCCAACAGG
>DAINRN010000489.1:0-3196 GCA_036741815.1 Acidobacteriota bacterium | reverse complement strand
GGCCCCCGGTTGGGGCGTGGCCAAGCGGTAAGGCGCGGGGCTTTGGACCCCGTATACGAAGGTTCGAATCCTTCCGCCCCAGCCACCTGAGCAGGGCCCCCCGAGGGCGGGGAAAGCGAAAGGGCGGCCGAGACGCCGCCGGGTCGAGATATGGGCCGCGAACTGAGAGTCTTCACCGGCACGGCGCACCCCGCACTGGGGGAGGCGATCGCACGCTTCCTCGGGGTCCCGCTGGGCCGCGCGCACCTGGCGCGCTTCAGCGACGGCGAGGTCTGGTTCCAGATCCAGGACAACGTGCGCGGCGCGGACGTCTTCGTGGTGCAGCCGACGGGAGCGCCGGTCAACGAGAACCTGATGGAGCTCCTGGTCATGCTCGACGCCTTCAAGCGCTCGAGCGCCTCGCGCATCACGGCCGTCATGCCGTACTACGGCTACGCCCGCCAGGACCGCAAGGACAAGCCGCGCGTCCCCATCTCGGCCAAGCTGGTGGCGGACCTGCTCTCCGCCGCGGGCACCAACCGGGTCCTCACCATGGACCTGCACGCCTCGCAGATCCAGGGCTTCTTCGACGTGCCCGTGGACCACCTGTTCGCCGCGCCCGTCATCATGGACTACGTCTCGAAGCTGAAGCTGCCCAAGCTGACCGTGGTCTCGCCCGACGCCGGCGGCGTGGAGCGCGCCCGCGCGTACGCCAAGCGGCTGGAGGCGACGCTGGCCATCGTGGACAAGCGGCGCGTCACCCCGAACGTGGCGGAGGTTCACCACGTGGTCGGCGAGGTCGAAGGGCGCACGGCCCTCATCGTGGACGACATCGTGGACACGGGGGGCACCCTGGCCAAGGTGGCCCAGGCCCTTAAGGACGCGGGGGCGCGGGACGTGCTGGCCTCCTCGTCCCACGCCGTGCTGTCGGGCAACGCCATCGAGATGATCCAGACGAGCCCGCTCTCCCGGCTCATCGTCACCGATTCCATACCCGTCGGCGCCGAGAAGCGGCGCTGCGAGAAAATCGTGGTCCTCTCCATCGCCGAGCTCTTGGGGAAGGCCATCCGCAACATCCACGAGGAGGCGTCGGTCACCAGCCTGTTCGTGTAGGCCGCTGCGTGTAGGCCGCTGCCTGAAATCAAAACGGAGACCGTAGAGGAGCTGTCAGAACATGCCTGATATCGTGGTCGCGGCCGAGAAGAGGACCGAGACCGGAAAGAACGTCAACCGGCGCCTGCGCATCCGGGGCCTGATCCCCGGCGTGCTCTACGGCGCCAAGAGCGAGGCCACCCCCCTGTCCGTCTCCCCCAAGGAGATCGGCAGCATCCTGCGCAGCGCGACCGGCGAGAACACGCTGTTCGACCTGGAGCTGGGCGGCAGCCGCCGCAAGGTCATCCTCAAGGAGTTCCAGGTGGAGCCCATCAAGGGCCGCATCCTCCACGCGGACTTCTACGAGGTGGCCCTGGACAAGGCCATCGAGGTCAAGGTCCACGTGGAGCTGACGGGCGTGCCCGTGGGGGTCAAGGTCCAGGGCGGCATCCTCGACTTCGTGACCCGCGAGCTCGAGGTCGAGTGCCTGCCTACCGACATCCCCGAGAAGATCGTGGTCGACGTCTCGGAGCTGGAGCTGGGCAAGCACATCCGCGTGGGCGAGCTGAAGGCCCCGGACAAGGTCAAGGTCCTGACCGATCCCGGCCTGGTGATCGCGCACGTGGTGACGCCGCGGGCCGAGGAGGAGATCGCGCCGGCGGCGGCCGAGGCCGCGCCCGTCGAGGGCGAGGCGCCCACCGAGCCCGAGGTCATCAAGAAGGGCAAGGCCGAAGCGGCGGAGGGCGGCGAGGAGAAGCCCGAGCGGCCGGAGCGGGCCGAGAGGGGCGAGAAGGGGGAGAAGGGCGAGAAGAAGGAAAAGAAGTAGCGGACCTCGGCCATGCGCGTCGTGGTGGGCCTGGGCAACCCGGGAGACCGCTACCGCCGGACGCGGCACAACGTGGGGTTCATGGTGGCGGACGCGCTGGCCGCGCGGTCCGGCGTCGCGCGCTGGCGCGAAGAGGGCGACGCCTGGACCGCCGACGCGCGCGTGGGCGGCGAGGACGCGCTGCTCGTCAAGCCCGCCACCTTCATGAACCGCAGCGGGGTGGCCGTGGAGCGGATGCTGGCGGCGCGCGGCGCCGGGCCGGGCGACCTGGTGGTGGTGCTGGACGACGTGGCCCTCGACCTGGGCACCCTCCGCGTCCGCGAGCGCGGCAGCCACGGCGGCCACAACGGGCTGCGCTCGCTCATCGAGATGCTCGGCACCGACGATTTCGCGCGCGTCCGCGCGGGCATCCGGGCGGGTGAGCCGCACGAAGACCTGGCGGAGTACGTCCTGTCCGAGTTCCCCGAGGACGACGTCCTGATCGTGCAGGAGATGGTGGGACTGGCGGGAGACGCGGTGGAGTGCCTGGTCCGCGAAGGGGCGGGCGAGGCCATGAACCGCTTCAACGGCGCCCGCAAGGAGCCCGGTTAGCGCGGAGCGGCGGAAAGACGTACAATGGCGCAGACGTAGGACGACAGATCGCGCCGGTGATCGGCGCACTCCTTGCTCCCGTTAGGGCCCTTCGGGCCCGAGGGGGGCTAACGCAGCCCCGGAAGGGGCCGGATCCACAAGGAGGATCAAGAGCAGTGAGCGACCGTCTTTACGAGATCCTGTTCATCGCGGACCCCAACCTCGGGGAGCCCGAGGTCGACGCCCTGACGACCCTGGTCCAGGGATACCTGGAGAAGGAGGGCGGCCGCATCCAGAAGATCGAGAAGTGGGGAAAGAAGCGCCTGGCCTACGCGATCGGGAAGCACCGCGAGGGCTCCTACGTGCTGCTGGTGGCCGAGGGCAAGGCGGCCCTGGTCAAGGAAGTGGAGCGCCGCATCCGCGTCACCGACGGGATCGTCAAGTTCATGACGGTGCGGGTGGACGAGGAGCTGCGCAAGGCCGAAGGCCGCAAGGCGCGGCGCGCCAAGTGGGAGGCCAGCCGGAAGGGCCGCACGGCCCCCAAGCCGGCGCCGGCCGAGGGTGAAGGGGTGCAGGCATGAGCTTCGGTGGCGGCGGTGGACGTGGTGGCGGCGGCGGCGGCGGCCGCGGGGGAGCCCGCGGCGGGGCCGGCGGCCGCGGCGGGGCGGACAAGAAGGACCAGGCCAAGCGCTACTTCTTCCGGCGCCGCAAGGTCTGCAAGTTCTGCGC